>DALYHR010000001.1:0-36974 GCA_031970775.1 Burkholderiaceae bacterium
CCGGGACGGGGGTCGAACCCGTACGCCCTGTGAGGGGCTGCGGATTTTAAGTCCGACATGCGTAAAAAGCGCAGTAGCTTACCCCCATGCGAATGGCCAGCAATTGCCGCTTGAATCATGCATTCGGCGTGTCGAAAGGCAGCATTTCCCCACACCGCACACGCATCACTTCATCAGCACATCGACGATCGCTGCCAGCTTTGGTCCGATGACCCCGGCACCGAACCCAGTGCCGCCGAGCACCAGGCCGGGAAGCCATAGACGATGCTTCCAGACATCCATCCGGTTACCCAGCTTTGACACGGCCTCGGTCAGTACATCATCCCGCGCCTCACTGGACTTGTTGACATCTTCGATGCGATCCCGGTCCGATCTGTACTGACGTTGCAAATCGACCAGCTGCTGAAACATGGACTGTTGGCGCTCTTCGATGCGTACCAGTCCGGACAGCGTGTCCCGGATGGTCTCCTGCTCATCACCAAGCCGCCCAACTTGGTTGACAAGCTGGTCGAACTCGCGATGAGTGACAGGCGGGTTTTGCGCTTCCGCAATGCTTTTCGTGAACCGAACGAAATCGCTTCGAGTTACTCCCTCGCTTTCATGCATTTCTTCACCCCATTACACCAGAGTGGTAAAAGTACGCCGAAACAACAGCAGCAGAAATGCAAACAACAGCGATATTAGCCGCCGTTCTTAATATGCATTTGCCGTGCCTGTTTTTATATTCATAAAAGAATTTAATTATTCTATTGTTAATCATCTAATCATCTCCACCATGTTTATTGAACCAATAAATGTCAATCCGCTTGCGGCGCAGACGCGTCCCCAGGCAATCACCGGCCGGTCGGTGCCTGGCTGGGAATCGTCGACGTCGGTCCAGAAGATTGTCATACTATTAACTCGGAAACATGAAGTCTAAATGATGCCGCACAATTATTCATTGCATTTATATATGATCCGCTTCCTATTGATGTATATATATATGCACTAAGGGCGCACGTTATTGTACATGCCCCAGATGGGAGAAATGATTGTGGCGCAGCATGAATTGAGAATATAGGAAGAGTAAATATAAGACTATTACCTATTGTCCCGGATCCTGGGGCAATGTTAGAAAAAGTTGCTTGGTAGTCAAAACTTCCTATTGCAGTCCCGTTTGAAATAATTGTCCCTGAAATTGATATAACATAATTACCCGCAGGAAACGATGCACTTGGGGTCTTTAATTCAATATTTACGCTACAAGCACCAGCAAAAAGCGTGTTTCTGTTATTATCAACCTTATTAAATGTCCCAATCGTATTTGATACGCTATTAACATAACCAAGCGAAGCAACCGAATATGTGAACACATTATTGAAAACACCTGAGTTACCAACTGACCCCGTTGCAATGTCGTTAGAAACAGCCGCCATCCACGTCCGCAGCAGCGGCTCCGACCCGTCGACGCAGTGCACCATAGGTGCGCCGAAGTATGTGATGCTGCCGTTGTCTGCGTAGTACTGATATGCCCGGTGCGCGATGCTAGTAACCCCTGCCGCGAAGCAGAAGTTCGTTCCATTCGCAACTTTCTTGCCCGTGGTCACATCGTATATGCCAGCATCGTTGCTGTTTGCGCCCGTTGAACCGGCCGGGTAGATGTACCCAACCATCAAATACCACTTGCCATCAGTCAAGACATCAGATGATGAGTAAGACCAGTATGGATTTGAGATGACCGTGGCAGTATTCAGCGTGCAAACTTTTGCGCCGTATTCTGGTCCGAAATAGATCTGGCAATATTTTGATCCGTTGTTGATCAGTACCGGAACGATGAATCGATAGGTCTTGGATGCATTGACACCGATGGTGTTGAGTGAGCTGGCGTTATACCCACCATCAACACTTTGTCGTGGGCCAAGATTCAAGTAGGTGTTTGATGCCAACGAGACATATGGGTCATCAAAGTTCAGATTCAGTGGGCCATTCACGCCAGACCATATCGCGAGAGAAATCGCAGTAATACCGGCCGGGACGGTGTACGTCGTCATGTTGAACGTTGTCCAGCCCGTGGTGCAGGCGCCGTTGTTTACCAGTGTCGTGACGCTCGTTCGGTTTGCATCCGTCACGGCACCCGATGCCGGGGTCACCGCAGCCTCATTCACCACGATGTTGACGCCGCCAGCCGTCGCCGTATCGCCGCTGTACGCGATGCTGATGCGCAGCACTTGCCCGGCCACGACTGGGATGGCTTGCGATGCCCGTCCCTTGGCGTCTGTGGCTAGCGTCGCCTTGGTGAGCTTGTAGCTGTTCGGGGCTGTGCTTGATTTCGTCGCATCGATCGCAAACGCCGTCTCTGCTGTGCCGGTGAGTGTGCGGTGTACGAACCAGAATGGGAGTCCTGTGCCAACGCAGTCAGACTGATAGCACTTATTCACAGAATCAGCGATGGCGCGCATCAGCGGGGCTTGCTGTCCCTTGAGCCCAGTGCCCCACACGATAGATGTCTCTCCGGTAATGTCGTCAGCCTTGGTCCATTGGAACGGCGCCGTCGGGCTCCACCAAGTCGTGTCGCACAGATCAAGCCCGATGCCATCGGCCACCATCGGGATGGTCTCTTCGTCGAGCAGGTTCGTTGTTCCGCCGGACATGTACATCCGGCACCGCACGGCCCGCAGCCCAGCGGCAGGGGTGTAGGCCTTCGAGGACTCATCAGCGGCCGAGGTGTACGCGTCGACCCAGGTCGAGCCGTCCACGCTGGTGGCGATGATGAACCGGCACGGGTAGAGCGCAGGCGCACCAGCGCCGGTCTGCCGGTATGCGCTGAATGTGACCGATGCCGGGTTGTACCCGCCGCCCCCGTTGACGCCGATAGCCGCAGCTGTCTTTGTGATCCAGTAGGACGATGCATCGGCGCCTGCTGAGCCCGTGTTGCCAGTGACCCCCTGTTTGGCCTTGGTCACCGTAAACCGCGCCGTCAAAGAGGGCCACCCGGAGCGGGTCGCCGTGATGTCGACATACCCGACGTCAGCACTCAAGGCCGATACGGTCACCGTCGATGTGGCCAAGGTACTGGTGCACGAGGTGTCGAGCTTGCTCAGTGTCCAGCTGGACGTCACGTCCACTGACCCCTGCATGACCATGACCGTAGTGCTGGCCCCTGCAAAGCTCGTCACCACCCCTGATGCATCTGCGGGCACCAGATGGGACGAGTTGCTCAGCACAATGCTGAGCCCATCGTTCATGTCGGCAATCGTGATTTGACCGGTGCTGACCAGCGTAGCCATGGTGTTGCTCCAGTCAGATCACGGACGGCTCGACTCGCACATGATCGTGCCCTTGGCATCGATCTCGTCACCGGTCACGGTGACCTTGGCCGCCGTCTCAGTCGCGCCGCCTGCCGTGGTACGGGTACCGCTGGCCGTGCACACGTAGAGCTTCCCGTTGACCATGTCGTTTGACGCGGCCGGAGCCGGGAAGTTGGTGTAGTTCAGCCAGGTGTTGGTGACCGGAGTGCGGATCGTCACCGTGTTACCCGTTCCGCTGGCCACCTCGTAATACCGGCCCGCACCAGCCGGCGTGACCACCTTGATGATGTCCCCAGCCGCAAAGGTGATGGCGGTCCCGGAGTAAGTGAAGACCGCACTCACCCCGCTGGTGTTGGCCGTGATGTTCCGGCCGCCGGCCTGAGCCGTTCGGGTCGTGTCGATGAACGCTGCCCGGTACCCGTCCTTGTCGTAGTAGTACCAGGTGAAGCTCCAACCGGTCACGTCCGCAACCCGCAGCGATCCGTAGAACACCCGAGGAAAGATGTCTGTGCTGCCCACCCCGTTCTGCAGCTTGTCGCCCGACGAACTCACCAGCTTGGTGTCGTAGGGATCGCTGATGTCGTAGACGGTGAAGTACTGCTGATAGATCGTCCCCGCTGCATCCTTGGCCTTGACCAGGAACACCCCGATATCAACCACCGCCGTTTCGCTGATGGTGATCGACTTGAAGTCGCCCCAGGCCCCATCGGGCATGTTGGTCAACGAGATGGCCGTCGACGTGCCGCCGGCACCCGTCTTGACAACGCCGATGCTCCCCACCACCCCGGCCAGCGTCGCCGCTGTATCCCGGAAGCCGTACTTGGTGGTGACGCTGGCCAGGTTGCCGTCGATCTGATCAGCCGCCGTATGCGGCGACTGGAACCACTGATAGGTGATGCCCGTGTCATCCACACCCGCCGCACGAATAAGATCCGCCGTCAGCGTGACGGTGTTCTTGGTCGATCCCGTGGCCTCCTCGATCACGTTCTGGCCCTTGACCTGGATGAACACCGCATTGGTGCCCGTCTTGACCATGGACACCACGATCTGGGCGATCACATGGCTGACCAGACCCGTGGTGGCATCGGTGTAGTCACCCTCGAAGTAGTAGGTCACCGTGGGCGTAGCCTCGGTCATGTTGGTGTTGATCGCGTAGGTCGTGGCACTGCCCAAGCTGGTCGCCAGGTCGGTGGACCATCGACGATTGGTCAGCGATGCCGCCACCTCGTTGGCCGTTCCGACCGCGCCCACATAGACCTTGGCAGTCAGCGTGAGCGGTGTAGTCGTCCAGTCCGGGGTGTAGGTCTGCGTCGATTCGTCTTTCGTGAAGATCTGCTGCGTCACCGCCGAGCCCGTGATGAACGCCGTGATGGGCCGCGCGTCGTTGTTGTCGACGATGGTGATCTGGCCAGTTGAAACGAGGGTTGCCATGTTGGTCTCCAGAGTGGCGCCCCATCAGGGCGTGAGGATGTCGCAGTGAAAAGTGGCCCGGCTGGCGACGTCATCGACGTTCACCAGCACCTGCCTGTAGCCGGCTGCATAGAGGGAGTTCCAGGTGGCATCGTCCGCCGGAGGGTGCGGGTCAACGATGCTGACCCGACGCCAGCGGAAGTCCGCTTGAGGGATGGTGTTGGTGACCTCAAGACCATTTCGGAAGACGTGAGCAATCAGCAGGGTCTGAGTGCCCTGCCCCGGCCGGAACTCCGTGCCGTTCACGCTCTCGACAACAACTTCCCAGTTCACGGCCGCCGCCAAGTCAGCATCCGTCACCGTGACGGTCACCGAGGCGTACAGCGCACTTTCGTGTTGCGTGCGGTCACGGTGCGCACCCCACACCGTGTAGGTTCCGGCCGCCGCAGGCGACCAGTTGAAGGTGTTGGCCCGGCCCGTGAAGATGCTTGCACCCGTGGCCCAGTCCACCCCAACTCTCAGCTCAGTCACGCTGTAGTCGACGTCCGGGCAATCCAGCCATGAGAGCGCGATTTGTCCATTGCGAGGCACGGAGGCCGTCAGGCCCGACATATCCGACGGAGGCGCGGATTCTCCGATCACGGTGTGATCGACGTGCACCCAATGGCTGTCGATGCCCATCGCGTTGATGTGCCGCACACCGATCACGATGGCGTCATCCTCGACCATGCCCAGCAAGTAGACCGAGGCCGCATCACTAGGCACCGATGTGACATGCCAGGCCGAATCACCCACCAGAGACCAGCGCACCTCTGTCACGGCGCCCGGGCCCACCATATGAGCCCCGCCCGGCACCACCCAGCTGACCATCACCCGCGGCAGGATCGTCCCGTCCGCCAAGCTCAGCAGGTGAGCCGTTCCGCTCTCGGGCACATTGACCACCGGAGCCACTGTGGCCCAGGGGGACGGAAGACCCGTGTTTGGCGCCGGGTCAGGCGTTGCCGCATCGGCCAAGTCCCAGACCGTGGGCTCATCTTCCTGAAGCACCAGACCCACAGCGCTGTTCAGCGCGAACGACCAGTCCGTGACACGGAACAGCTTGCCAGCCCAGGCATATTCGGCACTGAAAACCTGAACCCGATCGCCCGGCCGCAATGGCCAGGCGCGCATCTTGGCCGGGTACTGCACCACCATGCCAAGCCGCCCCTGCTCGACCCGGATGCGCGCCAGATTGCGAGCCCGCGCCTTGTTGTCGGTATAGGGCAACTGGATATCACCCCACAGCTCTTGACCATCGGCAGCCACGAACACCGGGTTGATGTACGGATCCATATCCACCGGGCTGCTGTCGCCCGCCGGAATGTATGACCCGCGCAGCCCATTGATCGCATCTTCGAGCCCATGGCCGGCCTGCTGAATCTGGATCGGTCCGGCCAGATCGGCATCCGTGAGCACCATGACTGGAGCGGACCATGCACCGGCATGAATCGACCATTGCACCCCGCTGGCCACAGATCCGGCCATCGAGTTGGCCAGATCGTTCAGCACGCTTTCCTTGGCTTGACCGGTCGTGATCAACCCATCGCAGGTATATCGAGCTGCATTGACCGTCGTCGCACCAACGGTCAGAGGAACGACCTGATCACAGGCATCGGCCGCAGTGGCCAGCGCCACGACATCGATGTCAGCCAGATCAACCCCATAGCCCCAGACCGACATCAGATAGTCTGCCGTGATCAGGGCATTGTTCCGGGTCCATGCCGTCAGATTTGTGCGCGGGTCGAAGCACAACCGGCCCTTCACCATGAAATCGATCTGAGGCGGCCCAGACTGGAACCGCGAATCTTCCAGATCCAGCGTGACCACCACATAGGCCTTGCCATCCAGTCTGTGGTCGACCGTCCACTGAGCCGGAGCGACACTCATCAGGTAGGTATCAGCAGTCTGACCAGGCTCCCCCAGATGCTTGCGGATCGCCAACCCAGATTCGCTGATCTCGACCTCATAGCTGATCCACAGCCATTGATTCGCAGACGCCCCGGTCAAAGTCATCCCGGAAATCGTCAGAGGCACCTTCGGCTTCTTTTGCGTTGAGCTTGACGTCGGTGAGCTGGTGCTTGAATAGATGACCTTGGTAATGACCTCAGAGGCCAGCCCCGTCACTGTCGGCACGGCATAGTTCCCCAGGGCATCGAACCGCACCATCTTGGCCGGAATGACGACACGGCGCTTGCGCGCCCAGGGCGCATCAGTTGGGCCAGCAGTGGCCACCCCGCTGGAATCCAGAGCTACAACCGGAATGCCAGAGATATAGGTCTCGCCAATCTCCTGCACCTGGTGGTCAGCCAACCGGATCACCAGATGCTTCAACCCATCCGGTTTCGTCCGTGGATTTCCCCGGTCATCGAACCCGAACTTGTCCGTGGTGATCTCTGCAATCACGTCGCCCCCGACGCGGCACTCACCGTAGACCGCACGCCAGGGCGGATCGGCCTGCAGCATGGTCGAGGTCCGATCTTTCAGGCTGGCGTTGTATGCAGCCCGTGCATCCGCCTCGGCCTGACGAGCTTTGCGTCGGGCATCGGCTGCGCCATAAATCGCATTGGCAGCCATCAGGGCATACCCAGCCACAACCACCCAGGTCACGCTGGACATGGTCATGGCCACAGCGATCAGCGTGACCGGGTCGGCCACGGCCAGAGCCGGAACACCGGCCAGCATGATCGCCACCAGGATGCGCCCGATGATCATGCCGGCACCTCGCCGGCCAACTCAGCCGCCACCGCCCGCAGCGACCAGCCGCAGTAGGCATCCACCATGGCCAGATGCTGGATGATGCCGGCGTCATCGATCACCGCCGCGGTATCGCCGCAGCAGATTCCGACCAGGCCGCCCACCCCACAGCAACCCTCACCCAGATGCTGCGCCGTCGGGAACATCACCACGTCGCCAATTTCGAGACGCTCAGGCCCCACGGGCTCGACGCCGAGCCGATGCGTCCAGGCAGACCGGAAGCTGCCGCCCAGCGATCGAATCAGCCGCAATGCATCACCGACCGTGGCTGTCTCAGCCAGGCCCGACATCGGGTTGAACTCGGTCATGTGCTCGACCCACTCCGACACGAAGTGGCAGCAGTTGTTGTTGCGCCAGTCAAACGGCTCTGACGGGTAGCCGACCATGAACTGGGCCAGCTCGATCACGATGGATTTGTTGTTCAGCATGGATGACCCCCCCCAGATCACTGTGTCTGAAACCGCTTGGATAGCCAGATGCGCGGCCGGTTGATCATGTCGGCCAGATACTCAAGACCCCGATCGCCAGGGTGGAGCATCTGATGCTGCTGATGGGACAACCGAATTCCGTCACCGTGCCGAGCCCGGACCAACCCCTTTCGGCCCAGCATCAGGTCGATTCGGCCACGCCGAGAGCCAGTCGATCCATCGACATCGACTGCCACGTTGACCTTGTCCATCACACCCACGAACCGCAATGTGGCCACGCCATCGATCACGCCAGCGCTGTCCATCAGCTGCAACCACACTTTGGCATTGCGCCCCCGGTAGGTGTGCACCGACCCCAGGGCCGCCCCCAGCATGGCCGTGTTGGCCAGGCTCAGGCTCAAGGTCAACTGATCCGGCCGGGCGTCTTCGCCCTCTTTGATCGTGTCGACGGCCATGGCGTCTCCAACCCCCCGATAGGTCGTGACCACGCCGTTCACCGTGAAATCACGGGTCACACCGTATGTCGACAGGTGAAGCATCCCGCCCAGGAAGTCGAGATCGATCAGCCAGCAGGCCGACAGATCGCCCGAAGACAACCGGGCCAGGGTGGCAGCGTCGACCGAGATCATTCCCAGCTCTCCAGCAAGTCGAGTGCGTAGCCGGATTGCAAGGCCGTCTCATAGGTCCAGATCGAGCTTTCACCGGTCTGTTTGAAGTAGGCGACCGGGTGATCCCAGGTCACGATCGACCCGGCACTGAAGGTCATGCGCAACGGCGGCTCGATCTGCACCGAGGCGCCAGAGGTATCCCCCATCACCTTGACCAGCTGGCTGGTTCCCAGGCCCGTTCCAATCTGGAGCAGATCGCCGGTCAGCAGCGTGCCTGCACCGGTCACGGAGATTGACGGGTCACCGATGGCCCCAGCCGCACCCAGCGACAGCGAGCCGCGCCGGGTACCGCGCGGCACAGGCCGGCCCGGGTCAAACGCTGCAAGGTGGTTCGATCGGCCACGCAGCTGCAGAATGGTCCGCTCCCAAGGGCCCGCCTCGATGTGATCGAGCTTTGACGGGCTGACCAGTTTCAGCACCCACCGCGCCGGCGCAAAGGTGCGGGCCTGCATGGTGCCGGTCAGGTCGGACCCCGACAGCATGTCGAAGTTGCGCAGGCCCATGCCACAGCCCGCCCCAAACATCATGCCGGTCGTCGGCAACGTGATGATGCTCATCGAATCACCCCACGCGCTTTCAAGTCAGCCATCAGCGCTTTGCGCTCTTGCTGCTGGGCCTGCATGACCATCTGGGCAATCTGTGCCTGATCGCTGCGGGCATCGATATGAATCGGGCCGCCGCTGTAGCTGAAACTGGATGAAGCCCCAGAGGTCGAAGCAGACCCCGATGGCGTCACAGCATTCATCACCCGAGCCGATGCGCTGCCAGACGACCCCGCACTGAACACATCACCCAAGGCATACCGTGCATGGCCACCCATGCCCAACGCTGCGGCTGCAGTGGCCGAGTCGAGCATGACCGAAAGCCGACCACCCCGGCCCCGCGCCAGCTTCAGGGCCGCACCGGTTGCCGTGCCATGTTCATTGACCACACCGACGCCCAGGCCGGCACTGGTCTGATCCAGCGGCATCACGGCTTCCGGGCCTGCTTCGCCCAGCTCGCCGAGCTTGCGTGACCCACCCGCCATGAACTGGAACAAGGTTGGACTCGACACCACGCTGTTTGTGAACGATGCCCCTGTGGCAAAGCGCTGGTAGCCCGTGAAGACGTGGCCCACTGCAGAGGGCAGCACACCGCCACCCCCTGCACCGGACATCTTCATCTTGATGGCAGCCTCCAGGGCCGCATCGCCCAGCGCCTTGATTGCCAGCGTGGCACCAACTTCGGCAGAAGCCTTTGTGCCGGCATCTGACACTTCGGCCGCTTGCGTGGCTTGAGTGACGCTGGTCAGCGTTTGCTGAGCCACCCCGGATTCCATCGCCGACTGGCTTTGCTTGGCCAATTCCGTGGCGCTGGACGTTGCCGACGTTCCGAGCTGCTCCATGGCCCGGCCGGCACTGGATGCCGCATCGGCACCGGAGGGTGAGCCGGCAGCGTTACCCATTGCCGGGACACCAGCAGCCGCAGCCCCAGACACCTGAGACAGGGCATCACCTGGGCCCTGTCCACCCTGACCCCCTTGAGCAGTACCGGCCGATGCCCCGCCCTTGCGGAACATGTCGAACCAGCCCGCTTTGGACATCTGTCCCGTCATGTCGCGGAACAGCGTCCGACCCATGATCGAGGCGATTTCCTGCCCGGCTTTTTGCGCATCCATCTTGCCGGTCTTGAAGAACTCGGCAAACGAGTCCTCACCCGACTTGATCAGACTGGCACCCACATCGGCGCCGGCCTGCTCCATCAGCCTCGTGTGATCACGCCAGCTATCCACCAGCCTGTTCCACTCCGGCTTGATGCGCTCATCGAGCTTGGCGTTTTCAATGACGATCTGGTCCGCCTCTTCGCGAGCCAGATCCGCCATGGCCTGTTTCAAGAGAGCCTGCTGATCCGGGTCAACCGTGACTGCCAGCTTGACTTGCAGATCGCGGGTCGAGTCGGCTGCCTTGCGCTGAATCTCTGCGATTGCGATGGCCGTCTCTTCCCGCGCCCGCTCGATCGGGTCAACGATCAGACCGGCGCGCTCCTTGGCGTTCTGGGCGCGCAGCTCGATCACCCGAGCATTGACCTGAGTCCAGGTATCCGCCCACTTCTGTGCGGAGTCCCGGCTCTTGGCCAGCTCACGCTCAGCATCTGCGCCGCCTTCGGCCGTCACACTCAGATCGATCTTGGCCTGCACACCCGACCGCTGTGACCGCAGCGCGATCAGCTTGGCCTCGCTATCCAGCGCCGCTGTGCCGGCCTGTTGCCGCCGCTGCTCTTGGGCGATCTGCTCATCGATGAGCGCCGCGCTCTGCGCCAGTCGGGCCCGCTCGATGCTGAATTTGGCTTGGGCGACTTCCTCAGAAGTCATCAAGCCCGCCCGCTGCCGGGCATCCATGATGGCTTGCGTTTCGTCCAGAGCGCGGCCCGCCTCATCGGCAGCCGTCTGCATCTGCGCCAGATCCAAAGCGTCCTGTGACGCCTGAATGCCTCGCGCCAACTCGCGCTGCGATACCACGGCCTGAGTGCGCGCCGTGATGGCTTGTGCTTCGAGCTGGGCAATGGCCGCCCTCTGGGCCAGCACGTCGCGCGGGTTCTCGACGACCCGGCGCTTTTCCAGGTCGATCTGACGCTGAATCTGTGCCGCCTGCAGATCGCTCTTGCTGCGGTCAATTGCCAGCAGCTGGGCTGCGTAGTCCTGAGCACTGCTCAGGCCGGACCGATACCCACTGGCAGCCGCCTGCTGCCGCTGATCGATCGAGGCCTGAGCCTGCGCCATGCGCACCGCATCGCCCGCACGCTCGACCTGCAAAACTGCATCGACATGGGCCTTGGAACCCTCTTCGATCTTGCGCTGTTCCTCACGAGCCGTAGCCGCCTTGTCCGCCGCGGCCTTCTTGTCAGCATCTGCCTTTTTCTGAGCCTCGGCCAACTGGGCCTGTGTTTCGGCTTGCATGGCCTCGACTGCCCCAGAGCCACCCACAGCAGCCCGCAGCGAATCCATCAGCCCGAGGCTTTTACCCGGGGTGGCGCTTTGCAACTCCTGCAGCCGCTTCGTCAATGAGGTGACGCGACCTTCAGCCGTTTCCTCACGACCGAGATCCTTCAGCGAGTCCAGCATCTCCGACGATGCCGTCTTGGTCGCCTTCCAGGCCTGACCCAGGAATCCAACGGATGGTGTCATCCGCTGGTCCATCGCAGCCTTGAGCGCGTCCGTGGTGGCCTGCATGGCCTCGTTCTGCCGGCCGGCGGCCTCCAGCTCACGGATGTGCTGCAACTGCGCAGCACTCAGGAAGGCATAGGACCGATTCGCCTTGGTAGCCCAGGCCGTGGCACCGTCGGCCATGCCCGAGAAGTCCTTGACGATCTCGTCTGCCGACTGGCCCGTCACACGGCTCAAGGATGCCGCCGCAGCACCTGCGCTATCCAGTGCAGACCCGCTGAACTTGCCGGTCTCGACCAGGCCCTGCGCGATGTCTCGTGCCACCCCAATGGTGACCGCACCCGAGTCAGCAATGCCACGGCTCAGCGCCGTGACCTGCCCCAGCGTGACACCCGCTTGCCCGCCGGTGACGGCGAACGATTTTGTCAGGGCATCGCTTTCGGCAGAACCCGCGTGGATGGCGTAGCCCAGCAAGCCAACTGCCGCAGCCACCGCCGTCATTGCAACAGCCACTGGAGTGATTGCGCTCAGCAGGCCCACCATCATGGGCTTGATGCCGCCGAAGCTGTCTTTCATCTGGCCGCCCTGCTGGAGCAGGATCGTCAGCGGGGATGCGCCACCCTGCAACTGGGTGACGATGTCCGTCATCTGAACCGGCACGGTGCGCATGGCAGCCGCCATCTGGGCGGCGCTGACCTGCCCCGCCTGGCCCTGCCGGTGCATCTGGTCGATCAGCACGTTGGCCTGATCGGACACCCCCAGCTGTTGGGCCTTGTAGCGCAGCAGCTGTTCACCCGTCATGCCCTGCGTGGCAGCCTGCTCACGCAGGGAGGCAATGAACTTTTCCTGCTGTGTCGCAGCGCCCTGAGCCGCATCGCCAACGCCCTTGAGATGGCCCGCCATCTGCTGCGCTGACGCAGGAGCATTGCCGGCATCGAATGCCAGCTTGACCCTGATTTCCTGTGTGCTCATTGCGTCACCGTGTTGCGTTGCTCTTGCACCCAGTCATGCACAGCAGACTGCATGCGTGTCAGATCGATCAGGACCGAGTAGCGCGTCTCCCGATCCATTCCGAGGCAATCCTCGATATGGTCCAAAGCCCCGTAATCCAGACCCGTGGCGCCAGGCCGCCATTGCGTCTGCATCAGGGACCAGACCGCAATCGAGTCCTCCATTCCCGGCCAGATCTCAAGCACCATGTCAGCGCCCTGACTGGCGACGAACCGCTCTGCATCCGGATCAACCACGCCAAGAGCGGCGCACTGGTTGAGGTATCGGGAGACTCGTTTGACGCTGGACGATGGCGTCTTCCCCAGGAAGATCGCCACGGCCAGCTCGCTTAGTTTTTTGCTCGGACCTCGCTGAGCGCCGTCACGTAGGTGCTCATGAACTCACCGCCCGCGTGGTAGTGCTTGTCGATGAAGTCATCAATGGCCATCGGTGTCACCGGCACCGGGTCGCCTGCACCGTCGACCACATCCCAGGCCAGCAGGACTTCCGACAGGTATTCCCCATCGGTGATCGTCTTGCCATCCTTGGCCAACTCGGCCGGCTTGGCCAGGAAGGCCGCCAGATCCTTCTGGCCCTTGAACTTCCAGGTCACCCGCATTTCTGCGGGCTCAGCCTGGCCGGGGATGGTGATCAGGGCCGGCGCATCGAAGGACGGCGACGGGTTGAAGGGGAAAGCCATACAAAACCTCTGGGCCGCAGCCCGATTGAAATGGAAGCGCCTGGATGCAGAAGTCATCTCAGGCGAAGAAGATCACCGAGTCGTCATTGGTTGTCTGCGGACGCGGCACCAGCACGACCTTGTCCAGCATCTTTTTGCCGTTCTTCTGGTCGCTGACTTCCTTGATACGCGCCGCCGGCCACCACTCGCCCACGATGCGGCCCGCCGTCTTGCCATGCACATAGCCGCACGACTGCGCCGTGCCGTTCTTGCCGGCCAGCTTCAGGGCGACGTGCGCAGCAGGACCCAGGTTGGCCACGATGTTCACGCTGGGGTTCTTGCCGTAGATGCCCATCGACTCGGCAGACGCCAGGGTGGTGTCTTGCACATCCATGGCATCGTCAGCTTCGATCGACTCGAAGTTGTAGGACGTACCGCCGGACAGCACACCCGCGCTGTAGGTCACAGCGCCTAGACCACCCAGACGCAGCGGAGAGGTGAAGGTCGGTCCGACCGCATCACCATCCACCCAGGCCGTCAGTACCGGCGTGACGGCCGATGCCTGAACGATCGGGTCAGCCACGACCAGACCGTCGAAGGTGAAATCGAAGGACAGCATCTTGCCCACAGCGATGCTGCGCTTGACCGTGCCGTTGCAGAACACGAACTCTTCGTAGCGACCGTTCCAAACACAGCCGATGGTGGCTGTCGGGATGTTGAGCGACGCAGGCCAGTACTCGACCGCCGAGCCCGCCACGATCACTTCGGAGCGCCCGCAGGCCTTCAGGATCTTGCCGATCTGGGGGGCAGTGCCCGGCGTGCCGCTCGACTGCGCTTCGAGGGAGAACGTGATCTTTCCGCGCCGGGTGTACGGCTTGACGTCGGCCGCAGCGAAGGCGCCGGTGAGCACGTCGCGCTCGACCGTCTTCAGCTCCATCTTGACGTCGAGATTCGACACGCGCACCGCGATGGCATCGGCGGCCGCAGTCGGTGCAGCGCTGATGCCGCTGGTCGGCTCCAGCTTGAAGGTGATGACCGAGAGGTCAATGCTGCCAATGGTGGACGGCATGGCAATCTCCTTGGATGGGTTGGTTCGTTACGCCTGAGTCATCTGCTGAGTCAGTAGACCCAGTCGAGGCCGGCCGCCTTGGCCGTAGCCTCATTGGCCGGTGTCAGACCGCCATCGGGATCTCGGATCCAATCTCCGCCCACCGGAGGCGGCAGGTGGCCCGGTTTTCCATCGGCATCAATGACGGGATCGATGCGGGTCGTCAGCACAGGCGCCGATGAATCGGCAGCGTCCGCAGATGCGGGGGAGGCGGTGGTATCAGCCATGTCAGTTCCTTGGGGTCAGATCAGGATCGGTCGCATGGCCGATCACGAGCATGTAGGTCGCCGCGCCGACCTGGTCGCTGGTGGCGGCTACGTCGCGGTCAATGCCGCCGTTGCCGTCTTCCGGGTTGATGGCGTTGACGCCAAGACCCGACAGCCGCGCCATGAACAACGGGTTGCGCGGCGACAGCCGATTGATGGCATCGGCCAGCACACCGGCTACAGCGTGAGAGGCCGACCGATGCGTAGGCAGCTTGCGGGCCTCGCAGTGCACTTCGAGGGTGGTCATCCAATCGATACGGTTGGTGACCAGGTATTGGGTATTGCTGGGGCCCAGCGTGACACTGATGACGGAGTCCTTGTCTTGCGGGATTACCGCATCGACCCCCTCGCGGATCAGGGCAGCAGCCGCTGAACCCGTCGCCGTCGTGTCGCGCAGCTCATCCACCACCGCAGAGAGCAGATCCTCGAAGATGCTCATGGCGCCACCTCAAGGAAAAGCCGGGTCAGGCCGAGCCCATCAGGATGAGCCTGCATGACCCGGTAAGCCCCGACACCATGTCCTTCGGTGATGGTCAACGGGCACTCCGACCAGGCGGCCGGAACGACTGCATCGAGCACGTCGACGCTGAAAGTCTCGCCACCAACCTGCTGGCCCAGCATGGCCATAGGCGCCCATTCGCGCCGGTAGATGCCCTGGAAGGCGACACCCCCAATCTGACCCACAGCATTGCTGAGGTGCCGGATGTTGGAGTCAGCCACCATGGCAGCCAACCGAGCGAATTCAGGCGCCATGACGATCAGCGGACGACGCCGTCGACCAGCACATCAGCAAAGGCCACACCCGCCGACTTGGCAGCCGTGAAGGCGCCGACCAGCAGGTTGTTCGTGGCCACGGTCGTGATGTCTCGGGCCGCATCGTCCCAGTACGCCAGGGCGCCCTGAGTCGCCGTATCGGCTGCAGCCGCAGTCAGCGTGAACACGCCCTCGCGGGAGATCTCGACGGCGGCGCCTTGAGCAGCAGCCCCGAACGCAATGCCGAAAATATGACCGACCTGCACACCTTGGCCGGGCGTCAAGGCATAGGGAGCAGCGACCGTGAGCGCATCGCCTTCCTGGATGAAGTTCTTCATGGTGGTTCTTCCTTGAACGGGTTGAATCAGCGAGGCCAGCAGCAGCCGGCCCCACGAGATCAGTCACGCTGGTCAGGCGCCAGCGGACTTGTAGAGACCGCGCCAGTCGATCGCCTTGGCTGCGAAGTCCTCACGGCACTTGAAGCTGATGCCGTCGACCTCGAAGCCCATTTCGCTTTCGACCACCGGGCCTTCGGCGCCGTCCAGGTAGCAGTACTCGACGGTGTCCACTTGGCTGTTCAGGGCGGCCATGTACCAGGCCGTGGCGCTGTTCGAGTCGAGGATCGGCTCGACGATCGGCTCCAGAGCCGTGCGGCCACCGACACGGAACTCGTTGACGTCAGCCGCCTTGGCCGGGACGTACTGGCTGGAGGTGAACTGGTAGGCGGTCTGTTCCAGCGATGCAGGGACGATCAGGAACGACGGCGCCAGATTCAGTTCCTCGGACTGCAAGCCCTTCTGGACCCGCATGGCAGCGCGACCGGCAGCCAGGCTGGCAAAGGCCAGAGCCGACGGACCCCCAGAAGCCAGATTGCCGTGGCTGGCATGGAACAGCGCGGTGCCATCGCTCATGGCCGCATTGGCGGTGAGCTGCGAATAGACCAGCCGGTTTTCCAGTCGGGCCGAGCTGGCACCGAAGGAGGCGATCATCCGGTCGAAGGCGCGCAGGTCATCGTTGATCACAGCCTGACGGCTCAGGGTCACGATGCGACCATAGGTCAGCAGCGCATAGGTCTCGGCACCGTCTGACAGCGATCCATACTTGAACTCGCCGTGCTCATTGACCTTGAGCAGGTCAGGCATCGACGACAGCTGAGCCACAGTGACCGACTTGAAGTCGGGTGCATTCGGAGCGCGACGAGCCCAGCGGGTGTAGGTTCCGGGGTTTTCCTCGTAGCCGACGCGCAGGCGCTTGCTGGCCACGTTGGCCATCAGGCTGCTGAAGTCGCTGGTACCCAGCGAACCGCCCGACCGGAAAGTCATGATGCGGGTGGCCAGCTGCATCTTGTCCATGCCACGGGTGTTGACACCATGCCAGCTCAGCATTTCGCGGCCGGTCTCCAGCAGGCTCATGCCGCGGAACTGGCGACCGTTGTCGGTGAGCTGGGCACGCGCATCGACGCGGGACATGAGCGCTTCTTGCAGGCCAGCCATGCGGGTCTGCATTTCGTCGCGTACCGTCTCGGTCCGGACGTTGATGTGGCCGCCTGAGGCAGAGTCACGGCGCGCCAGCTCTTCGAGCACCTTGCCACGAGCCTGATCCAGTGTGACACCGGAACGGATCATTTCTGCAGCCAGGTGGCCGACGTTGTGTCGGGTGCACACCTCGGAGATGTCGGCGGCACGTTGGGCCGCATCGGCAGCAGCACGGGTGGCGGCTTCGTCCGGCGACGGGGTATTGGTTGCCACCGGATCGGTATTGGCAGGCGTGGGCATACGTTGCTCCAGAGTTGAAGTGGGCACACCGGCCCGGACGAACTCGCACGGCAGGCCGCTGCGTGCGGCTGACGATTGCGAATGGGGATCTGTGGCGCCACGGGGGGCCACGGCTTGAGAACGGGTTGAGGCAGCGGGGTCAGCCGGGACGGTGACGAAGCTGATTTCCTGCGGGGTCCAGCGGGTAGCGCGCCACAACGGCACAGATCCGCCATCGCTGCGCGCCTTGGCATCCGTCACCTCATAGCGCTCGACCGAGTAGCCGAAGCTGATGCTGCGAATGATCCCGGCCTTGATATCGGCAACGATGCCCGCCATCTCGTCACGCACGCTGAGCTTGAGCGTTGCGCGACCCTCGCCACTTTCGATCCAGCCGCGTTGGGCGATACCCATGATGGCCGACACACCACCGAATACACGGTGACCGTCCAGCACCTGCACGGTGCCAGAATCGAACCGGGTCATATCGACCGCATCGGAGGAAACAACCAACTCCTCGTCGTAGAGAGTTCCGCTATACCAGTCGTAGGCACGGCGACGGGCGCCAGTGGTCCATACGACATCGACGGTGTTCTCGTCGGGGTTGTACGTGCTCGGCACCAGCGTGGCCTCGCGCTGCTGCTGAGGCAGATCGCGAACATCACGGCCCGCCGGGTCAGCGGCTGCTTTGGGGGAGTTGGTGGTGGAAGGCATGGCTTCCACTGTGCCGAGTCGGTTGTCTCATTTACAGGCAATGGTGAGACGATTTAAGGGGACGGCTTGTTGCCACCATCACCCTGAGCATCGGCCGCCGTCTGCTTCCCCTTGAGCAGCATCACCAACGAATCCCAGATGCCACGACCCTGCAAGTCCTTGATGTCTTTCTCCAACTCATCAAAGACAGCTTTCGGGTCATAGCCACGGCGGCGAAGCTTTTCAGAGAAGCTGGATAGCCCGCCTGCGATCTCTGCCAGGTCGGCACTGATGTCTTGGGCAGGGTTGACGTAGTCCCACTTCGGGGTGGATTGCTCGACCGTCCAATCAGGACGAGCCGGCAGAAGTCCGGCCAGGGCGGCATAGGCCACGAACTCCTGGCAGATCCGGTCGCACAGGACGGGAACCACCGTGAGCCATTGCAGTTGCTCGATCTCGCGCCGGAAGTCGAGCATTCGGACGCGGGCCGAGCTGAAGTTCACTTCCTTCATATCGCCCGTGGCCTGCTCGTATGTAAACCCGCCGCCGGCACACACCATGTGGATGTTGTACTTGCAGTAGTCCACAAACCCCGGAGCCGCCTTGGGCTCGACCACGGTGAGGTTCATCCCTGCCGGAATCTGCGTGATACCACCGCTGGCCAACTCGCCCAGGCTTCCAGCTGGCGCCTTACCGTCTCCAGGCGCTTCGAACTGACCCCCATCCGCCATGCCAGCAATGTCGCCGCTGGCCAGGACTGACAGGCGCCCTTCCAGGTTCTTGCGCGCGAGTTCGGCATCTTCGAGCAGTTGCAGGTCACGCGCCCGATTGATGACCGGAGACAGGCGCGGGAACCCGCGACCCTGACCGGGCCGGCCGGGGTTGAAGAGATGGATGATTTCCTCAGCGCCGACCCGCGTGCTTTGCATGCCGCGGGCCCGCAACGGGCCGATGTCGCCCGGATGCTGGTTCCAGATGTGATAGGCCACGACTCGACCCAGCGGGTCGTATTCGATGCCCTGAATGATGGTGTTCTGCCCCGAGGCGGTGCTCTTGCTGGTATCGAGGCGATCCACCTCGATCAGCTGCAGCTGCATCGGCACTGGCAACCCGTCAGAGGGCAGACGTGCCCGAATGCGGATCAACACTTCGCCATCGGCATCCATGGCCCGCACGGCTGCAGCCTGGATGCCATACAGATCACGCAACCCATCCGCATCAGCAACCTTGATCCAACGCTTCCACAGCCGGTCGATAATCTCAGCATCCCGGCCACGCCACACCGGCACGATGCCAGTCCCGACAATGTGGGCCACACGGGCATTCATGCCCGATGCGATGTAGTCGACGTTCTCGATCAGAGACCGGCTCTTGGCGCGCAGGATGCGCGCGCTGGCCATGTGCTCTGCATTGGCGCTGGCGCCAGGCCGTTTTGGCCGCCACCCGTCCCCCGGCAAAGCAGCTGCATAGGCGCGGGTGAGCATCTGGCGCGCATAGAACCGCTGAATACCGGCACGAGGGCTGACCCAACCAACAACCCGGTCCAGGACGGTTGGAGCCGTCAGGCTGCCCTTGAAGACGTCAGCCATGATCAGCGCTCCCGATGGGTGATGAAGGTCGGGTAACCGGTGCGACGTCCCGTCGGCCGGCCCGCAGCATTCTGGCCAGACAGCACGCTGGCCGCATGTTGCCGAGCCGCGATCAGGTCGGAGATGGAGCGATACCGGACTCTCCGGCCATCGACCTCAACTTCGAGTTCAGAGGTTGCAATGGCGGCATCAAGCCGGTCGAGATCAGATTGAGTGAGTGCCATCTGGTCAGGCTATCGGCGGCACCGTCTCATTTCTAGGCACTGATGAGACTGATTCAGGATCAGTCATTCCAGGCTGTTTCAGCATTCGATAGACGGTTGCCCGACTGATCCCCAAAGTGCGCGCAACTTCCGTGGCATTGCGTCCATTGAACAGACTGAGCACCTGACAGACCAGGCGGCGGCCTGTATCGCGCTGCCTGATGTAGCAGTGCGCCGCTCCGAACTCACTGCGAACAGCCAGCTTCATGGCCGCCAGCTCACGCTCATCAGCCAGCAGCCCAGGCTTCAACTCCGTCAGGTAGTCGAATAGGCGATCGACCAAGTCGTCATTGTCAGGGTGATGATTCATGGCAATGCAGGTCATCCCAGACGCCGCGGCGACTGAGTCGGCCGGCGATCAGGGGCGGTTGCGAAAACGGCTGGATGGGGTACGGCGGCCGGAACGGGAACTGGGCTGGTCACCTGCGGCACATCGGATGACTGCCGGCTGAACAGATCAAGTGGCGGCTGCACAGCCCGCTCGATCTGGAGCCAGTCGGCATCACGCTTGGTATGCAGACCCAGCATGTAGGCCGCATGGAGGGCGTAGTTGCGGGTATCAAGCACCTCGTTGCGAGGGCGACGCTTGACCCACCGATAGGATTCACCCGTGGCGGTGCGCGACAGGATGCGCTGTTCTGCGGTGAGCTGTTCGTACCACTCGCGGGGCAGCTGGTCGCTGAAGTGGACGTAGCCCGGCCCCGGTGTGGCGATGCCGAGCTGGCCATGCAGAAGATCCTTGGCCGTATCGACACCGACCACCCACAGCTTGACGCCGCCCGGCCACTTCTGGCCACGCCATGTCACGTCCTGGCTGCTGGCTGTTCCCTTGATGGGCTTGCCCTCTTCGCTGGCGCCCTTGATCGCAAAGACCCGCATGCGGCCCTGCTGCTGACGCACGAAGTTGTAGACAGCCTGCGTGTGATGGCCCGAGTCGATGCTGATGGCGTCGATGCCCAGCGATCCGCCATGCCACGCCTGTGTGTAGCGCCGCTGGAGGTATTGCTCGACAGCCAGCCAGTCGCGTTCATCGGCCGGATTTCCCTCGATCACATGGTGGTCGATGGGCCACGACTCCATACCGCGGCCCCAGGCCCACACGCCGATTTCCCAGCGGTTGCCCTGAAGGTCAACGCCGGCCGTGAGCACCAGGCCGCCAGCCGGGACAACGCGCAGCGGGAACGGTTCGGCCCGCGCCTGCAGTTCGTGCTCTTCAGTGCGATCGCCGCAGACTTCCCAGGTTTCGCCAAGTGTCTCGTTCACGAAGCCCTGCAACGGGCCGACATTACCCTCGGTCTGTGCTGCGTAAGCCTGCTCAAACTCGCGCACGATGTCGGACCATGCCCGCTGTGGGCTGTATCCCGCCCAGATCTGAAATGCGACATGGCGGGGTGGGCGAATCTCTTCGCCAGCCGCATTGCGCCAGGTGCGGTCTTGTCCGTAGCGGATGCCGGTCTTGATGCACACCCAGTCACCCAACCAGGCACGCAGATAGTCACCCTGCTGGATCTCACCACCGCAGTGCGGGCAGACATGGCGCACGGTGTCGGGCTGGCCGCGCGTCCACTTCATGCCATGGGCAACATCCTTCCTGCCCCAGATGAGCGGATGTTCTTCGCCGCAGTGCGGGCAGCGGATGTGGTACCGCATGTCGGCGTCGGCATTCAGGCGTGAGCGCTCGACGTGGCACAGGCCCTTGATGCGCGGCGTGCTGCCACCCACGAACTTTGGATACGGCGCACCTTCAAGGCGGCCTTTGGCCAGAGTTCCGGGGTCGGATGATTTTTCGATCTGCTGATCGAACCCCGACCATTCGTCGAGGATGGCCACGGCCACGGTGATGCGGCGATAGGCGCGCGCAGCCTTGCCGCCCAGGAAGTGCGAGACAGAATCACGGAATGACTTGAAGTTGATCGTGTCCTTGTGGGCGCCAGCCTTGCTGGTGCGCCGCGCCGCGCGCACTGCAGCAACGCCGTCAAGCACGGGGTCGACCTCACTCTTGACGAAGCTGTCACGGTCATCGTCTGTGGGCTGCCATACCGCCTGTTTTCTACGCCGGTGCGCGATGTTGTAGGCCACGAAGGCGGCCACCGTCTTGGTGTAGCCAACACGCTTGCTCTTCTGCACATCGACGTGCTCGATGTCATCGTTGCTGAAGGCGTCCATCCAGCCGATCTGGAAGGGCCATGCCTCCCAGGCGCCCTTCTGGTGGCTGGACTCGCCGGCCAGCTTGAAGTGCTCGGCGGACCAGTCGCTCAGCCGCTGAGGCGGATCAGCACGCAGGCTGTCAAGGCCAAGGCGCACCGCAGCAATGGCAGCTCGACGAGCCTCCGGGCTACAGCGATGCCGATGCGCCAGACGGGTCATTCCTCAAGCCCCCCATCCATGGCGACATCCAGACCGCCTTCGGCATCGTCGGAGCCATCATCATCGGCAGCCAGTTGCTCTTCGATCAGCGATGCCGTCGAGCGAATCCACTCGTTGCGGGCCGACGTGATGACTTTGTGAACCGCCATTCGGGCCGACTCGGGCAGATCCGGGCAGGCCTTGCGCAGTGCGCCATCGAGCTGGTCGAAGCGATCGACCACAGCAGATGACGCAGCACCCAGCACATCGGCCAGCAGGCCGACCGGCGCGAAGTCGCCCCGGGCCACGGCGTTCTTCATGTCCTGCGCTTCGCGCTGAGATCGAGCCAAGGCGGCACGCTCCTGCACCAGGTCGAGGCCGCCGCCATCAGCAGACATGCGGCCGGCAGCCTGCTCACGCAGACGTGAGCAATAGGCCAGCAGCCAGGTGTGAGCCGTGGCGCCCTTGTCGATCACACCCGAGCTGACCATCTGCGAGACGGCCGCCTCACTGAGCCCGACCATCTGCGCGAACTCGGACTGCGTGATCATTGCCCGCATGGACATGATGACGTTCACTTCACCCCCCTTAGAGACCCATGCAACAGCGCAACGACGGGGTCCGAATTACCCTCGACCGGAGGGGCTGGGTAGAACCTACCGATTCCGGCAGAACCCCACGACAGGCAGGCGGTCACCATCCGAAACTCCCTTGGTACCCGCTGGCCATCGTCTTGGCCAGGCTATCGGTCAAGGCCCTTGTCACCTGCATCGGCAAGCGCTCCGCCGCTACTCGTTCAGCCACACCGTGGAAGTCGAACCGAGGCTTGTAGTTGGCTGCCCTCACGAACAGCACGACAGGCCGCAGCTTCCCTGTTCGACCTAGCCCAAGCTTTGCCCCGAAGTTGCGTGATTCGGCCAGATAGATACCCGGCTTGAGCTTTCCATTCTGCACCTTGATAGCTACGAACTGACCCCCCGCCCTGCCGTAGGCATTGCGCTGCTTTGTCCGGGATGCCCGATCCGTTCCCTTGGTCAAGGTCCGGTTGTGGCCCGCCGTCAGCTCCACACCCACTTGGCTGAGGATCTGATTGATCTGGCCGCGGCTGATGTTCCCGTAGGCATCGAGCTTTGCCGCCGATCCCGGAACAGCCACCGTGCCAGCCGGCATGGACCCCGCAGCCTGCAGCGCCTTCTCGAAGCGCTTCATGTGGCGCTGGCCGCCCTCGACTTGAGGCAGCAGGTACTTGGTGGCCGGAGTGCCGCTGCCCGCCGTGTCATCCTTGAACCACACCTCGGCAGCCAGCGTCTCAGCGGTAGCCGGCTTCACGAACATGGCGTTCTGTGTGTAGGGCGTCGGCCGGTCGATCACACTGTTCAGCTCGGACAGCTCTGCTGCCTTGACTTCGACCGCGGTTCGCGTGAGTGCCGTTGCCACCACGGCATTGATGCGCCGTTGGCTGATCGATCCGAGCATGGCCTGCATGCCATCCAGACCCTCGATGGACATAGCCAGCTTCACGCTGCACTCCTTCGCAGCGACTCAGCCACCACATTGATCGGAGCACTGGGCGCATACCCCAATGCCTCGCGCCACATCATCTGCTGACTGCGCCGCAGCGACTGGCCAGCCAGCTCACGGTCGCGCAGATCGAAGGCCCACTGCCGTGGGTGACGACCCCGATCAGAGGCTGTTCGGATCACCAGCTCGGCCACCCGCTTCGGGTCAGCACGAACCACCGGCTCAGCAGGCCTGGCCGACTGCGCGGGGTCAACCGCCTGGCCGCAGATGCGCCGGAACATCTGTGCTGTCAGCGGCAGACGCTCAGGCCGGTGAGCCAGTGCGTATTCGATGGCCCACGGCTTGTCGGCATAGCTGGCCAACTCTTCGGCCCAGTCAGCGCGCACCGCATCAAGCGGCAACCCGTCCCACTGCGACTTGAACAGGTGTCCGTACGACACCACCAGCTTTTGCCAGATTCGGTTCAGCACCTCGTCGGGAAGACGATCAGGCGCAGGCAGCTTCGGTTCCATGGGTCACCCCTTTCACGTATCGGCTCAGTCGCTCGAAGTCGGCGCCCTTGAACAGGGTCGGTGCCGCTTTGAACATCTCGATCTCGTTCTGAGTCGGAGGCCGCTCATCCAGCAGAGCGCCCGCGCCCGGCATCACCGTCCGGCCAGCCTCAGCAATGGCACCACTTAGGCATCCCAAGGCGTAGACAAACCCCTTGCGACGCTCGACGGATTGATCGGCTGCCCAGACGAACTGGGAATCTGACACGCCCGACTCCAGCAGGGCGATCAGCCTCGGGTTACCCGGGTTCACATCGGCAATGCCTCGCGACTTCATCAGCCGGCAGACTCGACCAGCCGGGGTTGGCTCATGGCCTGCAACGCCGACCTGCAACGGTTGAGGTTGCGTTGCAGGTTCGCCATCTGCCATCGTCAAGACTGAATTGACCGTTCCCGGAGAAAGACTCACACCGCGCTGTATCGAACTACCACCATCGTTGAGGTGTGTGTTCTTGGTGTTTGGTGGTTGGTTATTGGCTATTGGGTTAGCCGTTGCAGGTCCGTTGCAGGTCCGTTGCAGGTCCGTTGCAGGTTGCGTTGCAGGGTTGGCGATACCGTACTGGGCAGCCAGTTCGCGGACGCGCTGAATCGGCGCGTTCCACGGCAGGTTCACACCATGAGCCCGCAGGCCAGCGAAGAGGTTGGAACGCTCCTGACGGTGGCGCCGCATCCGCTCCTGCTCAGATTTCTTGACGACGTCAACGTCATCCTGCCGCTTTTGGTATTCGGCAATCTCACTGTCGCAGCGAGACTGGTGATAGCAGCCGTCCGCCTCCAGAACGAAGAACTCGGCCAGCACTGAGTCGACAGCCTTGCGCTCTGCTTTGGAGCGCGCGCCGACCAGGCGGCACACCTCGGAGTGATCGGCCGGCAGAGGGGCCTCTGCGACGTAGTAGCGCCGGATCATCCGGCTGTAGACGGCATCCTCGACCAGCGTGAGGTGTGCCGTGGCTGCGGCCCAGTCACCCAGGTGGTGTTGGTAGAAGTTCATTCGTCACCCCTCGGGTATACCGAACTTGCACCAACCTTGCCACCGATATTCCCTGCAGATGGGGCTGGACCAGCCAGGGCAGAGCGACGAATCTGGGCGACATGTTCACCATAGGTCACGCCCAACAGCTGCAACGTGATGAGGTCACGCAGGAGGTCGGACACGGTGCACCCCGCATCTGCTGCCCGGCGCCTGAACTGCTCGGCCATCGATTCATCCACATGCGTGGACAGCTCTTGTGTCAGCTTCATCGAGCCCATCAGGCGGCCTCCTCAGCGGGAACTGGAGGTGCATCAGGGCGATCGATCAGCTCGGGCCAGATGCGCCACCAGTCATTCGGACGAAGCTGCCAGCGCATGACGCGACCTCCCGACGCAGTCTCTATGGCGGCGCAGTGCTCTGCGGGTACGGCCCCGCGTTTCTTCCACATTGCCGGAGTACTCGCAGATACGCCAACGGCCCTCGCCGCAGCGACCTGACCACCGCACAGATCAATAGCATGAGTGATGCACTCGTTCATGCCATCTATTTAATCACGAACGTGATATGAATGGCAACACCAAAGAAATGGGACTCACAGGTCAAATCACACTTGTGAACACCATTGCAGAACGATTGAAGGAGTCCAGGGAGCGACTTGGCCTGAGCCAAGACGATCTCGCGGCTCGCTCCGGGGTCAGCCAAGGGACCATCGGCAACATTGAGGCAGGCATTAGGAAACGACCAAGGGAGATCGTTTCCATTGCAAATGCCTTAGGTGTTCTGCCAGAGTGGCTTGAAAAAGGTCACGGGCCAAGATCAAAGCTGGTTTCCGAAGAGGAAACGCTTCCGTGGCCTAGATCGATCCGGGTTCCCCTGATGTCTGCAGCGGCATCAATGGGAGAAGGGGCAGAGCAAGCCCTTGAAGATGTTGTGGTTGGCTCGCTTGACCTGTCACCTCAGTGGGTCAGTCAGCACCTGAGAAGCAGCAAGCCCGACCAGCTGAGGTTCCTCAGCGCCTATGGGGATTCGATGGCCCCAACGTTTTCAAGTGGCGACGTGCTTCTGGTCGACACCGGAGCACGCTCAACGGCTATCGACGGAATCTACGTGATCAGCGCCCAGCAACGCCTATTCGTCAAGCGCGTCAGGCAGCGCCTGGACGGCAGCATCGAGATCAGTAGCGACAACCCTGCCGTGAAGACGACCGACGCTCTGAATGGAGACCATCAGGTTGACGTTATCGGACGGGTTGTTTGGGTTTGGAATGGCCGGAAGGTTTAACAAAGGAGGACAAAAATGAAAGCAATAAAAATTATATTTATACTGGTAATTTCAATACCGATTGCATTGGTTTCATTCTTCTACGCAAGAAATAAGATTATTGGCCCAGAAGGATGGGCGCTAGATATAACAAAGCAAAAACTACAAGCAATGATGAAAGACCCTGAATCAATGAAAATAATTTCATCATTCACATTGCAAAAGGAAGTTGACGAAGATACAACGGAAATAGCAATATGCGGAATTGTTGACGGCAAGAACTCATTTGGAGTCTACCAAGGAGGCCAGATGTTTGCATCGTTATTCCATAGAAGCAAGAAATCACAAACGTTTAGTAATGTATTTGTTCAGATAGAAGATCCTGTTATGCAAGAAAAAGCTCATAGGATTAATAATTTATCCCCATTTGAGTCAGTATATTGGAATGTGCACTGCATTGATGAAACGCATAATCCAATAAAAAATTAATTGCACATAAAAATTAAATCCATAAATAACAATTTACATTGTTAATTCATGCTGGTCTGGTGTGAAAAATTTGGGATGCCTATCGTGCTGCATTGATGTCGCAGAAGCTGCTCAGATCTGTACCAGCCAGGTTGATAGGCATCATTCCAATAAGTGCCGCTCGATGCCTAATTAGCGTTATACGTCTCGGCAATCGCCGCGAATATCGGGTACGCCTGTTGCGGCACTACTGCGTTTCCGAGGGCGCGCAGTCTGTCCATTTGGCGCGGTATCCCATCAGCCACTCGACCCACTCCGGGTTCGGTCGCCCACCAAGCTGGTCCGCCAACCCTACTTGCGGGTCGCTCGGCGTTCTGCCGGTCAGTTTCTTCACGCTCGATTTCGGGTAGATCACATAGGCGTTTGGCGTGCGCCACAACGAAAACCCGCTCTCTGAAATGGGGCGCCGCAACGGCGAGAGCTGGGAGACTGAACGCCCGCCAGGCGTAGCCGTCTTCCTCCAGGTCATCAATGACGCCATCGAGTCCTCGGGCAATGTGGCCTTTAACGTTTTCTCCAACCACCCAAGTGGGTCGCAGGTCTTGCACAACCCGCCGCATTGCTGGCCACAGGTGGCGTTCGTCCGCTTCGGCTCGCTTTCGTCCGGCCTGGCTGAATGGCTGGCATGGGTATCCGCCAAACACAATGTCAATTCGTGGCAGTGCTGCGGTGTCAATTGTTCTAACGTCATTGAAAATCCTTGTGTTCGGCCACCGTGTCGCCAGAACCGACTTGCAAAACTTGTCGCGCTCGCAAAAGGCCACGGTCTTAAACCCTGCCCATTCGGCGGCGATGTCCAGGCCGCCAATTCCAGAAAACAAACTTAGTGCGTTCAAGACGTATAACCCTCCGGTCCAGGCGACCTGGCGCAAACAGCCGCGCCAGTCGCCTGACCTAGTGCGTTAGAGCGCATCAGTGCCCACGGACCGAAATCCATCCTGTCCTCTTTCGCCTTCGCGCATGCGTCGGTGTACGGCACTGGCATTGCGGCTGCTTGCTCATCACTCACGAGGACGATATGCACTGTGTAGCCCTCTCCATCGCAGCAAAATGCCTCCGCTTTGCCTGGGTTGTTGGTTGTCAGTGCCCTGTCAATAGCATCGCGCAGCGACTCTAGTGCGTCTCTTGTGCCAGCTATATGAGCATCTTCGTGCCAAACTTCCTGAGCGTAGATATGCAGTGTTTCCATTTTCTATCCTTATAAAATGCGCCCTAACCCGCCATTCAACCCGGACCCTGGCGGGCCGGGTTAACCGCAGCGTTAGAAGGCATGCGCTACTCGCCGCAGAAGCACGCCATTGCTTCCTCGTCTTCGTGGCCGTACAGGTCGCCCTGCGTCTCGGCCGTGTGCAGCATCGCCGCGTAACTCGGGCGGTCGGAGCGGAACACCGCGCCGCTTGGCTTGCTTGCCAGCGCCAGCGCCTCCATCCTCGCCCACCACACCGCGCGCTGCGGCTTCTCTTGAATCAGGCTCTGCACCTGGCCTGCGGGCTTCAGAAAGCACAGGTCACAGTTCCCGGCCAGCGTGCGCCCTTTGTAGGTCGGCAGTTCCAGATTGAACGGCTGCGCAGCCCAAAACGCTTGCACGTCGGCTGTCGTCACGCCGGCATCGGCCAGCGGCATCAGCATGCTTTCCTTCGTCGTCTCGGTGCTGTGTCCCCGTGCGCGAATCTTGGAAACGCGCCGCGCCTCGTCAGCCCGAATGCCGATCATTTGGCTCCACTCCAAGTCTTCCGCCTCCCATCCCAGCGCCTGCCAGTTCGCGCGCAGGAAGCGGTGCATCGTGCGAATCTTCAGCTCGCTGGTGCAGAAGCGCGTCACCGGGTTTTGCAGGTAGGCGCGGTGCCGAATCAGCGTCTCGAACGGCTCTCCATTGCGGCTGGCAGTCTCAAACGTCACTTCCGTGTATCCTTCCTTCGCCCACTCCACCCAGCGAATCGCACAGCCCCACCGCTCCGAGCACTCGCGCACAAACCGCAGCGTCGCTTCTTCCTCCTTGCCGGTGTTCGCAAAGCACACCACAAGCCAGCGCTCCAAGTCGTCGGCTCTGTTGTGGCTCAGCACTTCGTGCAGCATGTAGGCACTCGTTCTGCCGCCGCTGAAGCTCAGGCATGTCGGGCCGGTCAGTTTGTATGAGTCGTGCATCGGTTCTTTCGCTTCGGCCGGGGCCTTCTAACTGGTCGGTCAACGGGACTTGTCCCGGCAGGCCGGACCAAGCCCGTTACCTCCGGCGTTAGCGGGCAAGGTGTCGAGCACCTGCCGCAGCGCGTCCGCAATCTCGCCAACGTGGCCTTTCTCCAGCCGGTGCCGCAGCGCCTCGACGGTTGTCTCTTCAGGCTGCCATTGAGTTGTCGTGTCGCCGCTGTAGCTCGATTCGCTGAGCCCGTAGCAACTGCAATGCGAGCCATTCACTTCGTAGAACTTCCCTCCTCGCTCGAACAGCACGAACGCATCGCCCGAGTAATCCTCGTAGGTGTAACTCGCCAGCAGTACGGTCGCGCCTTCAAGCGCCGCGTCGTCAATGCCGAAATCGGCCTTCATCCCTTCGAGTCCGCTGTCTTTCCAATCATTCAGAAACATGGTTCTTCCTTTCTTCGTGGTTACTCTTGCCCGCTAACACGGCGCTCAACGCGGACCTTCGCGGCCTGCGGCCGCTCGGCCCGTTAGCTCAGCGTTAGGCAGCGCAAACAGCCGGCGCTTCGGCCATCGCAGCGGCTGCGCGAACAATTGCGCGGCGGGCCGATGCGTTTCTATCTCCGTGGTCTTCATTCACTCCCTCGCCCATCCACTCCCACGAATACTGCTTGTGCTTCACGATTACGGCCAGCTCGGCGTGGTACACGGTCAGGCGCAGGGCATTGGCGAGCCGGAATGCCTGGCCGTCGTCGCGCAGCGGGTTCCAGTAGATCGCGGTTGAGTTGGTCGCTGTCAGGTGCAGCGCATCGCCGCAACCGTGGTGCCACTCGGCCTCAATGCCTGCCGCTTTGGCCGCAGCTATCAGCAGTTCAACGTCTGTCGCCATCTTCGTTCCTTTCTTTGTGCGCCCCAGGCGCTGCCTAACTCTGCGCTGCAGCCGATTCGCTACAGCCTGCGGCTTTAGCTCTCGGCTGAGCTTGGGCGTTAAGCCGCTTGCAGCGCGGCAATGGCCTTCGGCCATTCGTCCTTCTCCAAGGTCTTCTTGAAGCCCACGCTGCCGGTCAGCCGCAGGCTTTCGATGCACCGATCAACTGCCGCAGTATCGAACGGGCCTTGGTACAGCACCGGCACCAGCCCGCAGCATGGCGGCAGCACATCCTGCGTGCGCGTCACTCGCGGGTCGGCTGTCGGGTAGGTCTTCGGCGCAGTGCCATGCAGCGCCCACCGTTGCACGTTGAACAGGCTGAATCGCTTCTCGGTCAGGCCGTACCGGCGCTGAATGCCGGCGCCCCACCACTCGCCGAAGTGCCGTCCCGGTCCAAGCGTCAGCAGTTCGTCGCGGTGTGCTTCCACCCACGCGGCGAAGCCGAAGTTGTCGTCTGCCGGGGTAATCCAGCGAGTGCGGCTTCCGGCCAGCAGCGTGCCGTCATCGGCAATGAACACCTGCGCGTTCGTGCCGTCAATCTTCTCGGTCACGATCACTTCGCGGGTCAACCGCGCCATCTTCGGAAAGTCTTGAAATTCCATTTGCTCTCTACCTTTTGTGTGTTACTCCACCAGCGGCTTAACCCCTCGGTCAAGGCGCCAGCCGCTGGCGCGTCTGCGCCTTACCTCGAACGTTAGGCATTACAAAATATGCAATGTCACCAGGCCCACCGTCTCCCAAATATTCGTTTTCCGCCAGAACCCTCATTTTTGCAGGCTTGCAACCTGGGCGTGGCCCATCGCAACACGCGGCGAAGTCATCATCTAGCCCACACCCACACTCATCATCCGGGTGACAAAGCCCGTCTGCCCCATTATTTTTCAGCCACTCGATTACTATTGATTTGCAGTCCATTTCAATTCCTTCTTTACCTCAAATGCCTAACCCGCTATTCAACCCGGATCACCTCCGGTGACCGGGTTAACCGCAGCGTTCAGCCAGTCCGACGATGAGGGTTTTGCTCATGCCGCACCGCCTTCCTGCTCGATGCCGGCCGGATAGATACGGTCGTTACGGATCATGTAGACCCGTACCGGGTAAGCACCGTCGTTTTCCGCAACACTGAAATCCCGGCCGAAGGTACAGACGCGACCGTTCATATCGATGCATACCGTCAAATCCGATGCGACCCCGTGCTGCCGCCAGAGGCGATGCGCACGATTCACCCAATCCTGGTAGCTGCTGAACTCAAAAAGATAGGGGCCAGGCTGGATAGTTGCCAGCATGGGAATATCACCGGAGTCTGTAGCAAGGTCGACGCCATTGAATGCCTCTGTCACGTCAGGCATGTCGAGGGCCGCACTGATTTGCGTCAGCGCAGCCCGCGCATACCCGGGATCAGTCCCCGCTTCACGGTAATAGCTCAGGGTCCGCGCAACGCTCATGAGTGCTGCGCTCAGATCGCGACACTGCACACTGATGTCGCTGACAACACAGTGCAAGTCTTGGCGCTTCTCAGGAGGCGTTGTCCGCAGTCGGCGCACCTCAGCAGCCAGCGTCGACGCTGCAAAAGCCATCGCTGACTTGTCTCCCTGAGCCCGCCCCTCTTCAGCGATCAGCATCGCGTCATCGATTTCGTTCTGAACGCTCATACCACCTCCACCCACCGCCGCCCAGGGCATTGCGAATCCGCACAGCCATCGGGGCCACAGCGACATGCCCGAGGTGAGGCGCCGCCGGCTACAGCATCCACTGAAGCCGCAACGCCCTTGAAATAGGCCTGATAGGCCAGCATGGCCACATCCGGGTTGTGAGGGGTGATCACCAGCGACACCTCGCCGCCTTCGGCATGGATGCGCAGATCCCGGATCTCTTCGACCCGCCCCACCAACACCCCAAGCGCTTGAACTGTTCCCATGGAACCTCCTGTTCGTGTCACTTCATTATCACATACGTGTTGACAACACTCATCACATTTGTGATTATTTGGGCCACGCACCGCACAGACCCCACCGGGGACGGGTCGCGACAGGGGAACCGACATGGCCAGCAAGCTGCACCACCGCACACCGCGCCTGATCACTTGGCGCTGCACGGTGATTGACCAGGAACACCACCGCTTTCAGGTCCGCATCACGGCCCGCAATCTGGCCGATGCCTATCGAACGCTCGACACGTCGTTCCCCGACCGCCGCGCCGAGTTCGTCATTCGCAGCACACCGGTCTGAAGGGGCTGCCATGAGCACACAACACCGCGTCACCGGCCGGCTCACGGCCGACGCACAGGCCCGCATGGCCTTGGGCGGCTCCTACATCGTGATGGTCGAGCTGCAGCAATCCACCCCGCTGGGGGTCGACGTGCCCGCCGACAAGGCCCTGCCGCTGGTCGGCGCCTACCAGATGGGGCATGGCGCCTGTGCCGCCATTGCTGCCAACAGCAAGGCCGCCGCACTGCGCAAAGGCACGCTGGTGCGCATCTGGTGCGCCGGCATCGGCCTGGGCTACACGTCAGAAGATGAGGCCGCCATTCGGCTGCATGGCATCGATCACGTCGAGGTCATCACGCCGCCGGCAGCCAATCCGGCACGGTTCACGGCCCGACTGACCCATGAGCCCTCATCGGCCCTCGACTCCGAAGCCGAGACCCAGCCCGCCCCGCTGCCGGAGCACCAGCCATGAGCCAGCCCAATCGACTGGCTCGCATTGCAGCCACCGGCATGGCACTGGCCAGCTGGGCCGCCATTGCGCTGACCCTTGCCCCCGACATGTGCCGCGCCCAGAGCCAGTTCAAGGGCATCACCCTAGGCCTGCACACCGCCACATGGCACAGCGCCAACCGGTCAGACATCGACCAGCCCTACGAGAGCCGCACGCCTGGCGTTTACATGCGCACGCCAGGCGGCCTGACTGTTGGCCATCTGAGCAACAGCCTCGGAAACCGCTCGACCTACGTCGCCTGGACCCTGCCGCTGGCCAGCTCACAGACCCACCACCGCACCGGCCGCATCACCTCCGCCCAGGCCAGCATCGACCTGACCGCCGGGGTGATCACCGGCTACCCGACCGCGCCCGTGATGCCGCTGCTGACGCCCAGCCTGTCACTGCGCATTGGGTCGATAGCCATGCGACTGATCGCACTGCCCAAAGGCCACCCCAAAGGCGCCGCCGCCGTCAACCTCGCCTTCGAGATCAACCTGCCATGAACACCACCGCCTACACCCCTGACCACGGAACGACTGAGCACAGCGTTTGCCTGTGGTTCCTGCGCAATCCCGATGAAGAGCTTGACGCCAAGGACATCCTCATCAAGTTCGGCGGCAACTCAACAAATCCGCGTTCTGCCTTGAAGAACGCTGTTGAATTCGGCCTGCTCACGCAGATGGGAACCACCTATCGGGCTGGCCCCCACATCGGTCAACTGGAAGTAGCACCCAAGGACCACCGGCCCGCGCCTCTCAAGCCAGGCCCAGCCAAGAAGACGCCGCGGCCCGAGTACGCCGTGCCCGACATCAGCAAGGTAACCCTCCAGATGGAGCCCCTGACCAAGGCGCATCTGACCCGAGGCCGCAGCAAGTGGAACGACCTGCTGAACAAGCTGGCAGCACAACCCATCGTAGGCGGCAATCACCCCACTTTCCGATTCCACCGGTCGCTGGCTGGCGCCATCAAGAAGGCTATCCAGCTGTACCACAAGACACACACGCAACCCGGGGCCGCCCGCCTTCGGTGCGTGATCGTCCTGGAAGAGTGCGTGGTTCAGCGCATCAGCTGATGGACTCGGTCGACATGCCTTCCACCAGAACCCGGAACACCCGCATCACGTTGGCTGCAGCGCTGGTGACGTCGTCTGTCGGCCTGGCCATGGCCGCAGCCTCAGCCATTGACCGTGGCGCCACACTGGTCGACCGGACACTGATCGTGGCGCTGGCCTGTGTGCTGGTAATGGGTGCGCACCTCCTGCCCGCCATCACCTCGACCTGGAAGGGCCGGGCCCTGTGGCTGGTCTGCCTACTCCTGACCGCATGGGGGCATGCCGTGTTCTTCACCAGCTCCGCACAGCGGGCTGGCCAGATCCGAGCCGATGCGGTCAAGCCGTCTTCCGCAGCAACCGCCCTTCAGGACGAACTGTCCAGCACCCAGGCCCGGCCCGTGACTGCCGTGGCGGCCGATCTGGCCACAGCCAGACTACGCACCGAATCGGCCCGATCCGCATCCACCCGATGCAACCCGGCCACGCACGCCACCGAGTGCCGCCGGCGCGCAGAGGCCACCCGGGCCGCAGAGATTCGCGCCAGCGCCCTGGCCGATGAACTTGACCAGGCCAGGCACAGCGCCGAGCTGCGGCAGCGAATCACCACTGAAGCCGCAGGCCACGACTCTGCACGCGCGTCAGCAACTGCAGACCCAGTGGCCGCCATCGTCAGCCGCATGACTGGCGCAGACGCCACCGCCCTGACCACCGTCGTTTCCGTGCTGTCGTCCTTGACCCTTGAACTGATGGCCGCCCTGCTTTGGTCATCCGCCCTGTCAGAGCCACCCCATGAGCAAGAAGCGCCCACCCGCACCCACCCAGAAACAGCAATCGCTGAAGTCACTGCACCCCAGCCAAACGATTCAGTGCATGCGGTGCAACCAGCAGGCCCCGGCAGAAGGATCGAAGAAGTTCCACTCCCTGGATGTCTGTGCCCCATGCACCCAAAGCCTGATGACGATGAAACCAACAGCTCAGACGGCAGCGAAGTAACCGGACAGCTACCGCCACCCACCCGAAGCCCACCAGAGTCGACCAGGACGATTGACCGCCACTTTCTCGACAGAACGCACCCGATTCAGTTCCATGAGCACTACCCACACCCCCATTGAACCCGTCACACAGGACATGGCCAAGGCCATTGCCCAATCGGCCATCAGCCACGTCACCCATGGCGCCGTCACGGTGCCGATGCGTGCGGACGTCATTGCCGGCCTGCTGGGCCTATCGACAGCATCCGCCGCCATGACCCGAAAGCAGGTCAGCGATGCCAGCCGAAAGTACAGCATCGAAGACCTCTGCAGTTGGTCCTATGAACTGGGCATCCGAGATGCAGAACAGCACCACGGCATCCAGGTCGCAGACCAGGAGGGATGACATGGACCGCCGTACAAAGGCCGCAAAGTCAAATGGCAAGAAACCGGCTACGGAAGCACGAGAAGAGCAGATGCCCTTGTTCAAGCCGCACGACTGCATTGAAGTTGGACGGGGCAGGCTGGTCAGGATTTCCAGCGACACCGAGGCACTGAAGGCGGCGTACTTGGCCGGCCGCGACTGCGGTCTGAAAAATATCGAGCGATGCAGCCCCCGTTGGAACGCCGCCAAGGCCGCCCACAACGGTGACCACGGCGACCACTATCGCTACGACGACACGGAGCACCTGACCGCCGAATTCGACCGCGGCTACTACGTCGGGTGTGTCGAGCGGATGCAGAGCGAACCACCAAAGGCGACGCCATCACGGCGCGCCGCGATTCCAGTGCGCTACCGCAACCCAGAGACCGGCGAAACCTGGTCGGGCCGGGGCCTGCAACCCCGCTGGTTCAGGGAGGCGATCGGCAATGGGGCAACACCGGATCAGTTTGAAATTACCCCCGGAGCGACCCATGGAACACCCCGATAACCAGGCCGCCCCAGGCAACCCAACCATGCTGACGGCCGCCCAAGTGGCGCAGCAGCTCTGCCTAAGCACGCGCATGGTCTATGGGCTCATCGCCAGCGGACAGCTGCGCGGCTACCGGTTTGGCTCCGCAGTCCGCTTCGACCAATCTGATGTGGATACCTACAAAGCATCATGCCGGTCTACTACGACACAGCCAGGCGCCGCTGGCGCTACGAGTTCGATCGTTACGTTGAAGGACGCCGACAGCGAACTACAAAGCTACTTCCGAAGCCGTGGACTCGGCGCGAGGCGGACGCCTACGCTGCAGAGCAAGACGCCCGGCTCTACGCCATCGCGACCGGTGCGATCAAGCCGAAACGCCTGATCTCCGAAGCCATTCACCTCTATCTGATCGAGCACGCCCCAGGCTTGAAGTCGGCACCGATCATCGAGCGCGAACTGGTGGCCTGCGCTGACGCCTACATGGGCTGCACCATCGACCAGTTGCCCGATGTGGCCCGTGAGTACGCCACCCGCCAATCCGGCCTGCTTCAGCCAGCGACGATTCGCAACCGACTGGCCTACATCCGCGCCGCGTGCCGATGGGCCTGGAAGCACCACGGCATTGCCGACCACGACCCGGCCGAACGGATGGTGATGCCCAAGGTGCGCAACGAGCGCCATGCCTACATCGACCGCGCCGCCATGCTGCGCATTGCCAGAGCCATGACAAACCGTGCGGCCCGCGCTGTGGCCCTGGTGGCGTTCTACTCGGGCATGCGACTGGGCGAAGTCCTGCGCGCAGCCCCGACAGACCGAGGGTGGCTGATTGAGGACACCAAGAACGGCGACCGCCGACTGGTACCCATCCACCCCCGCGTGGCGCATCTGTCCACAAACTGGCCGCCGGCCTGTTCAGCCCGGACAGCACACAAGCGCTTCACAGCCGCCGCCCAGGCGATGGGGTTCGATGATCTGCGTTTCCATGATCTGCGCCATTCGGCGGCCAGCGAGATGATCAACGCTGGAGTCGATCTCTACACCGTCGGCGCCGTGCTCGGGCATCGGGCTGCAGCCAGCACTAAGCGCTACTCCCACCTCACCACCGACACGCTGGCCAAGGCCCTTTGGTCGATTGGGAAAAGGTGAGGAGCTTGCGAGATTTCCCCACACACTGGGAAATTGCATGAATCCAGAAGACGGGGCAGAACCGTTGATTCTCCTGGTGCCCGGGACGGGGGTCGAACCCGTACGCCCTGTGAGGGGCTGCGGATTTTA
>DALYHR010000002.1:0-29756 GCA_031970775.1 Burkholderiaceae bacterium
CGCTGCTGCCGAGGAGTCGGGCCTGCCGCTGTACCGCTACTTCGGCGGCATGGGCGCGGTGCAGCTGCCCGTGCCGATGATGAACGTCATCAACGGCGGCGCGCACGCCAACAACACGCTCGACCTGCAGGAGATGATGATCATCCCCGTGGGCGCACCGAGCCTGCGCGAGGCCCTGCGCTGGGGCGCCGAGGTGTTCCACGCGCTCAAGAAGATCCTGCACGACAAGGGCATCAGCACGGCGGTCGGCGACGAGGGCGGCTTCGCCCCGAGCGTGGCCAGCCATGAGGCCGCCATCCAGCTGATCCTGGACGCCATCGACAAGGCCGGCTACCGCGCAGGCGAGCAGATCGCCCTGGGCCTGGACTGCGCCGCCAGCGAGTTCTACAAGGACGGCAAGTACCACCTCGAAGGCGAAGGCATGTCGCTGACGGCCCAGGAATGGACCGACATGCTGGCGACCTGGGTCGACAAGTACCCGATCATCTCGATCGAAGACGGCATGCACGAAGGCGACTGGGACGGCTGGAAGATCCTGACCGAGCGTCTGGGCAAGAAGGTGCAGCTGGTCGGTGACGATCTGTTCGTCACCAACACCAAGATCCTGAAGGAAGGCATTGAGAAGGGCATCGCCAACTCGATCCTGATCAAGATCAACCAGATCGGCACCCTGAGCGAAACCTTCGCCGCCATCGAAATGGCCAAGCGCGCCGGCTACACCGCCGTGGTGTCGCACCGCTCGGGCGAAACCGAAGACTCGACCATCGCCGACATCGCCGTCGGCCTGAACGCCGGTCAGATCAAGACCGGCTCGATGAGCCGTTCGGACCGCATGGCCAAGTACAACCAGCTGCTGCGCATCGAGGAAGACCTCGGCGACGTGGCCGTGTACCCCGGCCGCGCTGCGTTCTACAACCTGCGCTGATCGCGCGTTTTACGTTTTAGCCGGTTGTCGTCCATGCGCGTCGTCACGCTGACCCTGATGCTGCTGCTGGCCCTGACTCAGGCCGGGCTGTGGTTCGGCAAGGGCGGCGTGACCCATGTGATGGAGCTCAACCGGCAGCTCGACGAGTTGCACCAACAGAATCAGGCGGCGCGTGAATCCAACGCCCGCTTGGTAGCCGAAGTGCTCGACCTGCGCAATGGTCTGGAGATGGTCGAGGAAAAGGCCCGCGCCGAACTCGGCATGGTCCGCCGCGACGAGATCCTGGCGCAGTACACCCGCAGCACAGCGGCACGCTAACCGGCACATCGTGGCCCGGCCGATGCTGGTGGTCGTGGTCGGCTCGCTGACCGAGGCTGCTCCCGAATCCTTCGCCCCCCTGACCCTGCTCCGTCTCCAGGGTCTCGACGCCCTGTCGACTCTGCCCCGGCAAACCGTCCATGTGTTGGTGGCGGCCCCCCTGCCGACTGGGTGGCGCTCCCGGCTGATCGAGCTGGGTCTGCCCTTTTCCATCCTTCACGAGCCCGCCAGACATCGACCCGAGGCCCTGGGCCGACTGTTGCAGGCCCTGGCGGATGCCGCCGGGCGGCCATCAGCCCCTGAATCGCGGGATGCGCTGGACGAACATGTCTGCGGCCGCTGCGGCCACCCGCATTACGAGCGACTCGGCCGGGCCTGCGCCCCCGGCTCAGCCGCGCTGTCGCTGCGACGGCCGGATCTGCTCAGACTGATCGATTCAGCAGCCTGAGCGGCGCCAAACAGATGGCCCTGCACGAAATCACAGCCCATGCGGCGTAGCAGGCGGAACTGCGACAGCGACTCCACCCCTTCAGCCTGCGTGGTCAGGCCCAGGCTGTGGGCCATGGTGATGGTGGCCTGAACGATCGCCTGATCGCTGCTCTGCTGCGCCAGCCCGCGCACGAAGCTCTGATCGATCTTGAGCTTGTGCACCGGGAAACGCTTCAGGTACGCCAGCGACGAATAGCCAGTGCCGAAATCGTCGATCGCCAGCTGCACGCCCAGACGCCGCAGCGCGTGCAGCGTCTCGATACCGGTCTGCGGGCAGTCCATCAGCACGCTTTCGGTAATCTCCAGCTCCAGCAGCTCGGGTGGCAACTGATGCGACTTGAGCACAGCGCGCACCGTCTCGACCAGATCGGCCTGCCGGAACTGACGGGGTGAGAGGTTGACCGCCACGCTCAGCCCCTGCCCTTGTTCCAGCCACGTCCGCGCCTGTCGGCAGGCGGCATCCAGCACCCACTCGCCCAGCGGCAGAATCAGCCCGGTCTCCTCGGCCAGTCCGATAAAGCGTGCCGGTTCGACCGCCCCTCGCCCCGGAATGGTCCAGCGCAGCAGCGCCTCGACGCCAATGCGCCGGCAGCCACGTTCGGCCGGCACCGTCAGAACCGGCTGGTAGTGCAGGCGGAATTCCTGGGCATGGCTCAGGGCGCGGCGAATCTGCAGTTCCAGATCGAGGCGCTCGTTGGCCGCCTGCGTCAGGGCCTCGGTATAGAAGCGCAGGGTGCTGCGCCCCCCCAGCTTGGACTGATACATCGCCGAATCGGCATGCTGAATCAGTTCGTCGGCCGTCGAGCCGTCATCGGGGAAGAGGCTCACCCCGATGCTGGCGGTCATGAACAGCACCTGCCCGGACGCCATCAGGAAGGGCGTCTCCAGCGCATCGATCAGGGACTGCCCCAGGCTGGCGACCTCGTTTGGGTGATCGATGTGCTCGCGGATCAGCAGGAACTCATCCCCCCCGAGCCGGGCCAGGGTGTCGGTCGAGCCGATCTGAGTCAGCAACCGCTGAGCAAAGGCGGCGAGCAGCTCGTCGCCCATCGCATGCCCCAGGCTGTCGTTGACCCCCTTGAATCGATCGAGGTCAATAAACAGCACGGCCAGTTGAGCCTGCGAGTCGCGGGCTCGCTGCAGCGCATGGGCCAGACGCGACTGAGCGAGCAGCCGGTTGGGCAGCCCGGTCAACGGATCGTAGTGCGCCAGCCGTTCGAGCTGCTGCTCGGACTGTTTGATGCGCGAGATGTCGGTGCACACCCCGACGTAGTGACTGGGCTCGCCCCGATCATCGCGCACGGTGCTGATCGTCACCCACTGCGGGTACAGCTCGCCACTGCGTCGCCGGTTCCACATCTCGCCCTGCCAGTAGCCCAAGGTTTGCACACTGTCCCAGAGCTGGCGATAGAAGGCCTCGTCGTGCCGACCCGACTGCAACATGCGCGGATTGCGTCCCAGCAGCATCGACTCGGGATAGCCGGTGATGCGGCAATACGCCTGGTTGACCGCGACGATGTTGGAGTGCAGATCGGTGATCAGGACGCCGTCATGGGTGCTCTCGAACACGGCTGCGGCCTGGCGAAGCGCTTCGCCCGCCTGCACTCGCTGCACCGCCAGCGCAACGATATCGACGAACTCGTCCAACAAGGATTCAGCGGCCTGGCAAGGCAGCCCTGGCTCAGCCCGATAGACCGAGAAGCTGCCCAACACCCGCCCGGTCTCGTCCTTGAAGGGCAACGACCACCCAGAACGGGCCCCCAGGCGCTCGATCTCGGGACGCAGATCCTGCCAATAGCTGCTGTGGGCCAGATCCGCCACCAGCACCGGATCGCCCAGATACAGGGCCGAGCCGCTGGAACCTGCGCCCAGGGCGATGCCGAGCCGGTCGAGCCGATCGCAGAACCAGCTCGGCAGCGTCGGAGCCGCCACGGTGCGAGCGCGCCCGTCGTGTTGATCGACCAGCGTGATGGCCACATGCCAGTCGGCATGAACCTCCTCCAGCCGGTGCGCCACCTCGTCAAGCACTTCGGAGAGCCGGTCGGCACGCACCACCCGATCCAGCACCGCCAGTCGGGTGCGCTGCACCAGCTCGCTCAGCCGCCGCGCCGTGATGTCGCGGCTGACGCCGATCACCCGCACGATCCAGTTGAAGGCGTTGAACTGCGCCTCGGCCCGCACCTGGATCCAGCGCACCTGGGCACCGAGCCGGTAGCGAAACTCGAACTCGCGCGGCTGCCGGTCCGGCACCGGCCGCCAGATCTGAATCAGCCGGGGGCGATCCTCGGGAAACACTACCTGCAGCAACTGCTCAAAGCTGAAGTGCGCATCCGGTCCGAGTCCGAGCGCCTGAGCCAGCGGCCCGGAATCGTGAAACTGTCCGCTAGAGACGTCATAGGTCCAGTGGCCCACCTCGGCCACGCTCTGGGCATGGCGAAGCACAGCCTCGCTGGACTGCAGGCGCTCGAAGGCGAGACGCAGTTCAGAGTGGATGCGAATCCGATCCAGCGTCACCGATACCCGCTCGCCCACACTGGCGAAGTATTCGAGATCGGTGGCCCCAGGTTCGACGATTGCAACCGGCTGCCCGGCGGCCTCGAAGCTGCCACACCCCAGCAGCCCTAGCGGCCGATCGTGCTGCCGCAGCGCCAGCGTCAGCAGCAGGCGGCATCGGCTCAGGCTGAGGCGCTGCTTGTCCGTCTCGGACAGGTCACGCATGGCCGACAGGTCCGGGACCACCACGGGAGTCACCGTGCCCAGCGCCCGCTGCAGCAGCGGACTGTCAGCCACGGCGATACGCGTCAGCCGCTCGTCCTGCCCGAAGTGAGCGTCCGGGCCCAGACAACTCAGCAGACGCAAGCTGCGCTGCCCCTCGTCGAGCTGATAGATCCAGACGTTGTCGAGCCCGAGGGTAAGGTGCAGTTCGCGCTGCACAGCATCGATCACATCGGCCGCCTGTTGCACCCCCTCCAGAGCCTGGGACAGCCGGACCAGCGAATGCGACATGCTCTCGCGGCGTTCCAGCGCCTGACGCCAGCGGGCTTCGGTTTCGCGCAGGGCCAGGGCGACGCGCTCGCGCTCCTCAAGGCTGCGCACCACCCCCACCGTGTGATCCACCCCGCCGCCAACCCCCGGCACGTAGCTCAGACTGACTTCGACCGGAATGCGCCGCCCGCCCTTGAGGCGATGCGTGGTCTCGAAGCTGATGCGGCCGACCCGGCGGTATTCCTCGATCCGCGCGGCGAAGGACTGGCTGGTGTAAATGTCCGAGATGTCGCGCACGCTCATCTGCAGCAACTCGGCCTGCGTGTAGCCGCTGAGGATGCAGCACTGCTGATTGACGTAGACGATGCGCCCATCCACGACGCGGGAAACGAAGAAGGCCTCGGCCGAATGATCCAGAAAAGCCTGCAGCAGGCGGCTGCGCTCGAACAGCGAGGCTGGCAGACCGTCTGCACTGCCGGCCTCAAAGGCATCCGGGGCCAGGTCGTCGACGTTCATGGTGTACACAGCCTCAGTGCCAGCCCGGAGACTGAAGGTAGGACAACTCCTCGGCCGAGAAGCCGGCGCTGCGCCGCGCATCGAGGTTGAAGGGCGGTCGCGGTCGCGGTGCTTCATAGCGCTCGAGCAACTGCGGATAGAGCTGCTGCGGATCGAGCCCGGCCTGCTCACAGGCCCAGAAGTACCAGCGGTTGCCGATGGCCACGTGGCCGATCTCTTCGCGCAGGATCACATCCAGAATGCGCACCGCGGCCGGGTCGCCGGCCCGCTCCAGCTTGTGCTGAATCTGCGGTGTCGCATCCAGCCCGCGGGCCTCCAGGGTGCGCGGCACCAGCGCCATGCGGGCGACCAGATCGTGCCGGGTGCGCTGCGCCATCAGCCACAGCCCGTCATGCGCTTCGAAGTCGCCATAACGACGCCCGAGCGTGGCCAGATGGGTCGCCAGCATCTCGAAGTGATGGGCCTCCTCCTCGGCCACCTGCAACCAGTCGAGGTAGAAGGGTTCGGGCAGTCCGGCAAAGCGCCAGACTGCGTCCAGAGCCAGATTGATCGCATTGAACTCGATATGGGCGATGGCGTGCAGCAGCGCCGCCCGGCCTTCGAGAGTAAACGGTGAGCGGGTCGGCACCTGACGGACCTCGACCAGTCGCGGCAGCGCTGGCCGGCCGGGCAGGCCTTCGGGTTCGTGCAAGTGCAGATCGGGACGCAGCGGCAGATCGTGCCGTCGCTGCCATAAGGCGTGCACGGCCACGACCTTGGCGGTCGGATCAGTCAGACGCAGAGCGTCCAAAGCAAGGCTTCGCAGGTCCATCCCTACAATTTTGCCTTCTGACCCCTTCCAACTGACTTTCAAAGCGATCGACATGACCGTCTACCGCCTTGGCGAACACTCGCCACGCCTTGCTGCCGATGCCTGGATCGCCCCCAACGCCCAGGTGATCGGGCAAGTCGAGCTGGCCGAAAAGGCCAGCGTCTGGTTCGGCTGCGTACTGCGCGGCGATACCGACCGCATCGTGGTTGGCGCCGGCAGCAACATCCAGGACAACACCGTGCTGCACACCGACGCCGGCATCGAGCTGATCATCGGCGCCGATGTCACGGTCGGCCACCAGTGCATGCTGCATGGCTGCACCATCGGCGACGGCTCGCTGATCGGCATCGGTGCGATCATCCTCAACCGCGCCCGCATCGGCCGCGGCTGCGTGGTCGGCGCCGGCGCCCTGATTACCGAGGGCAAGGAATTCCCCGACTATTCGATGATCCTCGGCAGCCCGGCCAAGGTGGTGCGCACCCTCACCCCTGAGGAAGCCGCCCGTTTTGCCCAGGGTGCGCGACACTACGTGGCCAACGCGCAGCGCTACGCCACCGAGCTGCAGCCCCTGCCCCCTTCCCTTGCGTCCGCGCAGACCGACTGAGCGGAGAAGTCCCATGTCCGAACTGAACAAATTCCTCTTCGATGGCTTGCCGGTGCGCGGCGTGCTGGTGCGACTCGACGACGCCTGGCAGGACATCCTGCGCCGTCGCGACGAGGCCGGTGGCTACCCGGCCGCGGTGCGCCGCCTGCTGGGCGAGATGTCAGCTGCAGCCACGCTGATGCAGGCCAATATCAAGTTCAACGGTGCACTGCTGCTGCAGATCGAGGGCGATGGCCCGGTGAGGCTGGCTGTGGCCGAGGTGCAGTCCGATCTGGCCTTTCGCGCCACCGCCAAGGTCACCGCTGCAGTCGCCGACGATGCGGGTCTGACCGATCTGGTCAACCGACACGGCCAAGGCCGCTGCGCCATCACGCTCGACCCGCGTGACCGCCAGCCCGGCCAGCACCCCTATCAGGGCGTGGTCTCGCTGACCCAAGGGGAAGGCGTCAGCGGCAATACCCTGGCCCACGCGCTCGAGCACTACATGCGCCAGTCCGAGCAGCTCGAAACCCGCATCATCCTGGCCGCCGACGACGAGGTCGCTGCCGGGCTGCTGATCCAGCGCCTGCCCACCGAAGGCACGGCCAATCTCGGGGCTGCCGAAGAGGGATCAAGCGTCGATGCGGAAGAGGCTTTCCACCGCATCAGCGTGCTTGCCGCCACGGTCAAGCCCGAGGAGCTGCTGCGCCTTGACACCGACACGCTGCTGCGCCGGCTGTTCTGGGAAGAGGATCTGCGCCGCTTCGAACCGCAGACGCCGCGCTTTGAGTGCACCTGCTCACTCGAGCGGGTTCAGCTGATGCTGCGCAACCTCGGCCGCGGCGAGATCGACGAGGTGATCGACGAACGCGGCGAGATCGAGGTCGGCTGCGACTTCTGCGGTCAGCAGTACCGCTTCGACACGATCGACATCGACAAGCTCTTCGGCCCCGACATCGATCACCCGCCCAGCAGCGATCTGCTGCAGTGAGCGGACCGGGCCGTTTCCGACCCGATCAGAGCAGCTGTCCCAGCGCTTGATCGAGGTTGGCGACGGTGCGCTCGATGTGCTGGAGCTTTTCCAGCCCGAACAGGCCGACACGGAAGGTGCGGAAGTCAGCTGGCTCGTCGCATTGCAGCGGCACGCCGGCGGCGACCTGCAGGCCCAGCGCGAGGAACTTCTTGGTGTTCTGGAACTCCGGGTCGGTGGTGTAGCTCACCACCACGCCCGGCGCCTTGAACCCGGGGGCCGCCACGCTCTTGAGGCCCTTGCGCTCGAACAGGGCCCGCACCGCATCACCCAGCGCCTGCTGCTCGACCTTGACCTTGGCGAAGCCATAGGCCCGGGTTTCCAGCATCACGTCGCGCAGCCGCGCCAAGGCGTCGGTCGGCATGGTCGAGTGATAGGCGTGGCCGCCGCCCTCGTAGGTCTCCATGATCTGGAGCCACTTTTTGAGATCACAGGCGAAGCTGGTGCTGGTGGTCGAGTCGATGCGCTGACGGGCGCGCTCGCTCAGCATCACAAAGGCACAGCAGGGCGAGCTGCTCCAGCCCTTTTGCGGCGCGCTGATCAGCACATCGACCGAAGTCGCGCGCATATCGACCCAGATACCACCCGAGGCAATGCAGTCCAGCACGAACAGGCCGCCGACCTCATGGACCGCGTCGCCGACCGCCTTGAGGTAATCGTCGGGCAGGATCATGCCGGAGGCAGTTTCGACGTGCGGGGCGAAAACCACCGCCGGGCGCTCGGCACGGATGGTGGCGACCACCTCGTCGATCGGCGCCGGCGTCCAGGCAGCTTGAGGCTCATCGGCCACGCGGCGGGCCTTGAGCACCGTACAGGACGACGGGATGCTGCCCATCTCGAAAATCTGCGTCCAGCGGAAGCTGAACCAGCCGTTGCGCAGCACCAGACACTTCTGGCCAGTGCCGAACTGACGCGCCACCGCTTCCATGCCGAAGGTGCCGCTGCCCGGCACCAAGGCGACCGAGTGCGCGCCGTAGACGTCCTTGAGCACCCCGGAGATGTCGGTCATCACGCCCTGGAAACGCTTGGACATGTGGTTGAGGGCTCGGTCGGTGTAGACCACCGAATATTCCAGCAGACCGTCCGGGTCCACTTCAGGCAACAGGCCAGGCATTGTCTCGACTCCGCGAATCAGGTTTTCGTTCATCCCCCGCACCAGTCCGGTTGAGCACTGGGTCAGGGTGACGCAAAGCGGGGCAGCTTACCATCGCACCCTGCGTCGCGGTGGCCCGAGGTAATCCGCTCTTTGGGCCCCAGCGAAGACGAAAACACGACATACGGAGGATCGCGCCTGATGGCCCTGCATCGCTGCGCCCAATGCGGCCATCTGGCCGAAGTCCCGAACGAACAGATCGGGCAGAAACTGAACTGCATCCGCTGCGGTCAACCCGGCATGGCTCACGACACCGTGATGTTTGTCGGCAAATTGCTGGAGCGCTACTTCGCCAGCCGCCGCGAGATCGAAGCCCTGCGCGAGGCCACCCGTGAGAGCAGTGAGGGCGACAGCCCTGAAGAGACCGCGCCAGCAGCCGGTACCGACAGCGACGACGGCAATTCCCGGGCCCTGACGACCCCTGAACAACACGCGCCGCTGGAGCGCTGGCTCAGCGGTCGCCGCATTCAGGCTCGCTTCGACCATGAGGCGGTCGACACCACCGGCTTCTTCGATGAAGCGGCTGAGTTGCTGGCAGTCGACCCGGTGCTGGGCGGTGATCTGCTCGGCCGGGTGCGCTGGGCTTACCGCAAGGATGTGCCCTTCCTCAATATCCGGCTGTCCGAGATGAGTCAGAAGGAGGCTCAGGCCTACAACAGCCTGTGCCAGAAGCTCTACGGCTATTCGTTCTTCTCGAAGTACGCCTACCTGCGCAATGACAAGGTCATCCGTCTGACGCTGCAACAGGCTCCGACGATCCGGCGCTTTTTTGACGGCGGCTGGCTCGAATGGCTGGCGTTCATGACCCTGATGCGCCGCGCCCGTCAGCGCGGCAAGGGCTTTTCATGCGCCCGCAACGCCCAGATCGTTTTCGATAACGAGGACCTGCACGAACTCGACGTGGTGATGCTGGTCAACGGACAAACGCAGCCGATCTGCATCGAGTGCAAGACGGGCGAATTTCGCGCCGACATCCCCAAGATGGTCCGCCTGCGTCAGCGCCTGGGACTCGATCGCCGTCACTTCATCGTCTGCGCCACCGAACTCGACCCCCAGCAAGCCCTGGGTATGACGGCGATGTACGAACTCAACTTTGTCACCCCAGAACACCTCGGCGAACTGCTCGAATCACTGCTCTGAGCCGGCCCAATTCGGCTATCGCTCTGGACGGCAAATGGGGGTCACTCAGAAGAGTTCGTGAGCGATTTGTCCGATCAGGGCAGCAGGATCGACTTGAGGCACCTCGAACTCCACGTCACTGAGCGACACGTCAAAAGGCTGTCCGTCCTGATAGTGAATCGGGAAGCGCGCGCCCAAGCGGAGATTCGAGCCGATCTCTTTTTCTGCGAGCCGCCAGGTGTGGTCGTAGACCGAAAACCCCAAAGCCGTCACCGCCACGTAGCCAGAAACATCCAGCCTGAATTTCGGTTCGGCGTGGATATACCCCTCTGCGTCGATCTGCAGCCCGCGGGACGGCATCCAGTCGATATGCACGCCTGCCTCGGCCGCTCCAGCAATACCCAGACCGCCCCCCAGTTCCAGCCCACCGGTTGCACTGGCCCCGGTGATGCCCAATCCGATACCTGCACGCGCCGCCAATCTCAAGCCCGCATCGGCCGGCACGTTCAGATGCGCATCGCCTGTGACGTGCGTGTCTTCTTCGTGGGACGGGCTGTATTCGATGCCGATATGGCACTGGTCAAGGCTGCCCGGGCCGATTCCTGCCGTGGCTGAGAGGTTCCCACCCACTTCCGCCACGATACCCGGCACGATCGGAATCTGGGTCGAGACCGAAAACAGCGTTCGATTGAGTTCCTTCCTCGGAAAGATCTGCAGCGCCGACGGCAGACCGATATCGCCCGAAACGCTGACTTCGCCATCCGGGGCAAAGCTCAAACCCGCCGTACCCTGCAACCAGGGCGCGATCTGCAGCGTGGCGGAGCCGCCGCCATAAACAATGATCGGGCTGCCAGGCACTGCCGGTCCACTGGGCTGGCCATCGGCACCCAGCGTCCGGTTGGTCGCCCCCACCCGTGCCGATCCAGCCAACAGACCGCGCCGAAAGTCGCCACTCGCCTCCGCCGTGAAGGCTCCGTCGTCATAGCTCACCGTCAATTGGGAATTGATGCCGGGGATGGCGGGCACAGCGGTACCCGTGCCGGAAACCTTCCAGTCCTCCCCTTGCTTGCGCAGGGTGACATCCACCGAGCCCGAACGGATGGCCGGATTGGGTGCCAGCTGCAGGCTGCCGCCGATCACCAGCCCCTCGGTTTCAGAGTGCGAAACCGTCAACCCGGCCTGCTGCACACCGGGGATGTTCGGTTGCACCGTCCCTTGGGCCGAAAACGCGCCTTCCTGGAAATTCACCGAAATATTGGCAGCGCGGATTCCATTGATTTTTTGAGGCGAATCAATGCCGATTTCACCGGAGCCAGAGAACTGGTCATCCCGATAGGTCATCGCGATATGGGCACGATCGAAAAGCCTGGAATCAAAATCGAACCCACCTTCCAGTGCGAAGCCGCCGCTCATGGAAGCAGCGGCTCCGAGAAAGCCCTGGCCGACTCTGTCCAAGCCAAATTCCGCCTGCCCCTCCAGACCCAAGCCGCTGCGGGCTCCATAAGAGACCGTCAACTCGCAGTTCTCCATGCGTAGCGGCGCCGGCACATGCACTTCCGAGAGGCTGAAGGTTTTGAATATCTGCGCTTCGGCACCATTGATGCGGATGCGGATGTCGGCGTCGCTGATCAAGGGCACGGTCGGCAGCACGCGGCCTTCGCCCAGGATACCCGCGCTACTGAGCGTCACTTCTGCCATTTCGATAGGGCTCATGCCTGGCAGGCGCAGGCTGTTGCGGACGCTGGTGCTGACCGCCACCGGATCCACATAGCCGGCGTTCATGCCGGCTATGCGTTTGACCGGCCAATTCTGGTTCGGATAGTCCGGACCTGCGGCGATGCCAGCCGCTCGGGCTGCGTTGCTGGCGGGTTTGAATACGCTGACGGCCAGCATTCCCAGGTTCGCACCCGGCGTTGGAGTCCAGGAAACCAGATCGACCCGCGGAATCCAATTGGCTCTGGGCGAAGCGACGGAGGGCAGAGGCTCGCCGCCTGAGGCCGAAGCAAACAGGGCGGGCGTGGACGCGCTGCCGATAGCCCCTCGTTCCGCCGCGGAGAGCGGATGCAGGAGATTGATAGGGTCGCCGGCAGTGATCCGGGTCAGGGACCAGGCGCGGTCCCCATTGCCGGAACCGTCATGGGGCAGATTCCACTCCATGTCCGCGTAGGAAACCTGATAGGTGTTCTTGACGCTGCTCCAGGAAGCGGCTGCGGGGATAGCGGCATCCGGATGGGCCGCGCGCAAGGCGTCCAGGCCGCCCTTGATGGTGTCTCCGATTTCCTTGGCGATGGCCCGGCCGGCCCCCATATTGGCCTCGCCTTCGAGCAACTCGTAATTGGTATGGATATCGTCCCCGTTCAATTGCATTTCACGGATGTGATCCACCTGGAAGTTGCAGCCGTGGCCTTGGGGGTCCCAGATGGGGATTTCCAGTCGAGGCAAGAGGCTGTCCTGGCTGCCGAACAGTAGAAAATTCGGGTTTGAGGTGAGGTTGAAATAGAACGTCTCGGCGTTGGTGGCCGGATCCGTCGCAGTGGCGCCAGCCATCCTTGCGTTGTTGGCCAAGGTGTTGAATTGGCCCAGGATGGTCGCGCCCACATGCTGGCGCCATTTGTTGGTCTGATCGGTCGCCGGACGGGTTCCCTGGCGGACGGGCAGGGGCTTGGGAAATAGCCCTGAATTTCGCTGCTTCAAATGGGGCAGCCGAATCTTCGGCAGGCTGAGTGTCCTGGCGCCGGGTGTGGAGCAAAGTGCCGCACCGTTGTATTGCCCCGAGGTCACTGTGAAGGTGTTGGCCCCTGCGGCGGCCGGTGCCGAAGGGGCTGGCGATGTCGAACTGCTGGTGTTGATGCGCATCACGCTACGGCCCGCGCCGCCCCCCTGCTGCACCACATGCGTCAACTCATGCGCGAGCAATTCCTGGCCGGCGGGGGTGTCCGGGGCGAATTCACCGCTGGCAAAGAAAATATCCTGGCCGACGGTAAAGGCGCGGGCCTGCATTTCGGTGCAGAGTTCCACCGCCTCCTGGTCGGTATGGAGGCGCACGGCAGAGAAATCCTGGCCCAGGCGACCTTCCATGTCGGTCTTGACTCGCTCGGGCAAAGGGCTGCCACTGCCCCTCCTGGCCTGGATGCGCGCTTGCGCATAATCTGTCACCGGCTCGCCGGCCATGACGTCGCCGCCTTGCTCCGCCCGGCGCGCCGCCTTCGGCTCCTCGGGCAATGCGGCCTTGCGCTGGATGTCCTTCGCAGCGGGCACGGTGGCCACCTTGTCCTGTGGCGCGCGGTGAATGCCTGGCTCCAGGTTGACCGGCATTGCCTGGGCGGCGTCACGGACTTGCCGCGCGACCTTGTCCGCCTCCTTTTCCGCGGCGTCCTCGGGGTGGCTGACCGTGAGCTTGGCCTGAGCATAGGCGGGTACCCGGGCGGCATCCGGCCCGGGCGACTTCCTGACCTCGGGCCGGGCTGCGGCGCGCTGCGCCTGCTTCTTGTCCGGGGCGGGTGCGGCCTTGCGGCGGGTCTGGGTCGGCGCAGCCATGGTCCTATCCCTTCAAAGGCTCGATCTGCGGCGGCGGGGTGCGGCCGAGCTTGCGGTATTCGCTCTTCAGGGCCGCGACCAGCTCAGCCAAGGACAGGGGTGTGTCCGGCGTAGTGCGAGAAAGAGCGGCGGCCTGCAGTACGACATTGCGGATATGGCCGCCCGCCATCTCGCAGTAAGCCGCCAGCATGCGGCAGGTCCGCTCGTCCGGGGCGCGCGACCCCAGGTGGGCAAGCCAGAGCCGGTAGCGCTCTTCGACTCCCGGAGGGGGAAACTCGATGATCGAGTCGAAACGGCGGGAAAAGGCGCTGTCGATGCGGTTGCGAGCGTTGGTGGTGAGAACGACGATGCCTGGGTGGTTTTCGATGCGGGTGAGCAGGAAGTTGGTGAGCATGTTGGCGTAGCGTTCGCCGCCTTCCTGGCCCTCGCCACGTCGGCCAAAGAGCGCATCCGCTTCATCCATCAGCAGGATGGCATCCAGAGCCACCGCCTCGTCGAGCACCCGGCCAAGGTTCTTTTCGGATTCGCCGACGTACTTGTTCATCACCGCAGCCAGATCAACCCGGAACAGCGGTGCACCCAGCTCGGTGGCGAGCCGGCTGGCCGCCAGGGTCTTGCCGGAGCCGCTCTCTCCCGCAAAGAGTGCCCGCACGCCTGAGCTGGACTCGGCCAAGGTGGCCCCCAGGCCCTGCCAGAGCTTTTCGCGCTGCCGACAACGCGTCACCAGATCCTGAAACTGGCTGCGGGCCGGCTCGGGCAACACCAGGGCCTCCGGACCGACATGGCGGGAGACTGGCTGGGCCAGGAGTCGCAGCCGCTCCGTACCGAAGCGGGAACGCACGCTGCGCAGATGCGACAGGTTGGGGACTTCGCTGCGACTGTGCGCTTCCAGCAACACGCGCTCGGCCACGGCGCGGATGTCGGCGCCGGAGAGCACGGCCACGTCCACCATGTCTTCCTGCATCTGCTCGCCCAGAACCTGCTGCCAGACGGCGTGCCGCTCGGTCCGTGTCAGCGCGGGCAACTCCACCTCCAGTGCATCGGGCAACTGCACGGCTCCGTCCCGTCCCGCCACGATCACCAACGGTGTCAAGGCGAGTCCTTCAGTGGCGGGCTGGTACGTTTCCCCGGGTCCGATGTGCAGGATCAGCACCGGCAGCCAGCCCCCATAGCGGCAGGCGCCGGCCAGCGCGGGCCGCTCGGCCCAGTCCGGCTCCTGGACCTCAACGGCCAGAAGCTGCAAATGTGCGGCCAGCGCGACCGCCGCTTCGCGTCCGGCCTCGACAGGGCCACGAAGGATCAGGCTGCGCACGGTGCCGTTTTGCAGCAGATTGGCCAGTTCCGGCAGCTGCCGCGCCAGCGCCGCCGGCAGTACGGTGGATTGATCCGGCAGAAGGCGACAACGGCGGCCGGGACGCAGATCGCCGGCCAGAATGCCCCACAGCTCCGGTGGCATGGCCAGGCGGCGGGTCGGCAGCGGGCCGTCACCCAGCAGCTCCAGCAGACCGTCGCGCAGCAGCGGGTGACCAGCCAGCGCCAGGGGCGGCAGTTCGACGCCGAAGAGGCTCTGCGTCAGGGCCTGCAGCAGATGCAGACCAGGCCGGCCTGAATCGTCCGGCGCCTGGAGTTCGGCCAGCGCCAGATCGAGCGTGTGGCTGGCCTCCACCTCGCCACACAGCGCCAGCATGAACCACTCGTGCATCTGCAGGCGGTAGTCGCGCAGCAGGCGACCGAACGGCCCGGGAAGCTGAGGTGCCAGTTGCGCCATCGCCTGGCAGGCACCGCTCCAGTCGTCTGCCGTCGCGCCACCGCAGCGACGCAGATCGCTGTTCAAGGACTCGAACAGACCCGAGGGCTCGGCCAGATGCAGCGCAGCGAACCGCGCAAGCCCGGCGCCGACGAAGGTGCGGTTGAGCACCGCGACCGTGATGCTCTGGGTCTGCGGGGGCAGATCGGTGCGATTCATGGGCCTCCCCCCGGCCGCCAGGCCATGCCCGGCTCGCGGCCGCTGCCGTAGTGGAAGGTCACCACCCGACCCAGCCAGGGCAGCCAGCCGGGGTTGACGTCCAGACCAACCCGCCGCACCGGCAGGCGAATGTCGTCCATTCTCAGATGCACATCGACATGGGTGGGTGAATGCAGAAGTCGAGCCGGTACAAGCCCGAAGCTGGCCTGCACCGCCTCTTCACCATAGCGACGCAGCGCCTGGGCCAGCAGTTCCTGCGCTTGCGGCCCCGGCAGCGGGGACGGCAACAGTGCCAGATCCGAACCTTGAGTCAGCCCGCACTGGATCGCCATGAATTGCGCCAGAGCCGCATCGGGCTCAACGCCGAAGGCCCGCATCAGACTCAGCAGCCAGCGCCAGCCCACCCCGGGCAGATCGTGCCCGGACAGCCTGTCCTGAACGCTCGACAGGGCCAGGAAATTGAGCAGATAGAACGCCCCCCCCTGGGCCGTGATGCAACCGTCCTCCAGCCAGGGTTCCGGCACGGCGAACCCGGCTGCAAGCGCCGCGTCCGCCGCCACCGCGCGCTCTTCCTGCCGCTCCGCTGCCTGATCCGATGTCCATGGCTGCGCCACCGGAACCCGCTCATCGGCAGGCTGAGCCGGCGGCGTCGCTCGTTCGGAAACCGCTTCGGATACCGCAGCCAACGCTGCGCCACCCGTGGGCCAGACTTCGGGTGAGCCCGATGGAGTTGACCAAGGTGTGGTCGGAAGCTGGTCGGGCCGATGCGGCTGCATCCGGGTGGTCAGCGCGAGCGCCAAGGCGTGCAGGGTGTCGCCGGCATCGGCCCGTTTGAGGATGGCGGGCGTCCATTGGAGCAATCTCAGCAGCGCCGCCAGGCGCGCACGGCTACTGCGGGCCGGCAGACCGACGGGCAGCGGCGGCAGCCAGCCAATCGGCCGGCTTGCCAGATCGACGATCGACTCGGGAATCGGTGCCAGCTCCGCAGCCGGGTGCGCTCCGCCACGGACTACGCTGCCAACGGCGTGCGTCGTGCCGAGCGCCGCGCCCAGAGCCCCCAGCAGATGCTGAGCGGCCGGTTCATCAAGAATCCGCCACCAGTCGGACCACAGCGGCTGACGGTGCAGATCCATTAAAACCGCCGGAAGATCGAGGATCTCAGCCTCGAACAGCTTGATCAGCACGTCGGCCAGGGGCAGGTGGAACAAAGGCTGCCACTCGCGCCAATACCAGCGTGACCCGGCCTGTCCGGATGCGAGGTCGAGCAGCAGCCGCGCTTTCAGGGCAGGCCGGCTGCGAAAGCGAACGGCAGCAGCCTGCGCGATGCGGGGATCTTCGGGCCGGACCGCCTCGTCGGCCAACATTGACACCCTTTGTGCCGCCCTGGCGATGATTTCCCTGGCCGTGCCGCGCACCTCGATGCGACGCAGCACGAGCACTTCATCGTCGGGCACCGAGGGCCAGGATGCGCTATCAAGGGCCTGCGTCAACCCCGCCCGGGCTGCAGCCACCTCCTGCGGCCCGCCGCGCAGGCGCAAGCTGAGGATGCGGATGTCGTGCGCGTCCACTGTCGGCTTTCATCGTTTCCCGCTCACCCTGAGACCGGTCGAGAGGGTAGCGGCCGGGTCCGTTGGGTCGACGAATACGCTGGTGATGGTCGCCAGCGTGCCATGGCTGTCGTGGTCATCGACGCGAAGCATGCCGATCACTTTCTGCTCGGCGTTCAGGAGCTGCAGTTGCGCACCGGGGTTGGGTTCCTTGTTCAGCGTCAACCGAATCGCCTCGCCGACCCGGAAGCGGGACGGAACGCTCTGCACCCGGCCCTGCAACAGTTGCTGAGGATCGTCATTGACCGACAGCATCAGGCAGGCGCGCACGAAATTGCGCATGGCCGTCTTCGATGTGCCGCCCGCATCGGGCCGGATCTGGCGGAACCACCAGGCCACCAGTTCGACCAGCGTACGGGTGTTGTTGAAACTGCCCTGCTCGGCCTTGTCGAGACCGGGCCAGCGTTCGGCCGTTTCCACCAGCAGGGTGTCGGCCTCGGCCGCACTGGCCCAGGCCAGACGCAGGGATGGTGTGACCAATTTCAGCCGTTGCAACAGACAGCCTGCCGCAGCGTCGAGCCGCTGGTGCAAGGCTTGGGCCGGTGCACGAATCAGCGGTGAAGGGCTAGCCATCAGATCCTCAAGGGCGAGGATTCTGGCGCCCTGGTTCTGCAACTCGGACAACCCGTCGGCATTGAAAGGCCGGGCCATCACCTCCTTCACCAACGCCCGGTTCTGGCTGTGCAACACGGCCAGCACCGGCTGCCGGGCGGCGACCGTCGGAGCCGGCTGACTGGCCCGCAGCACCAGCTTCTGCTTGCGTGCCGCGATCATGTCGGTCAGCTTGCCGCGGCCAGGCAGTTGTGGGATGAGCGGGGTCAGGCCAACCCAGTCGGCTGCCGGAATATCAAGCACGGCGCCCATGAAAACATCGAGTTCGTCCGGCAACGGCGTATCCCGGTTGGCACAGCCCGGGACGATGTCGTCGCTGCCGGCATGGCGCAACTCCAGCGGATCAGGCAGGGTGACGGATACAGGCGTTTCCCTGACTCGAACGTAATAAACGCCCTGATGGCTGTTGATGACGTTAGCCCGGGTTTGGTAGGCGTTATCGACACGCTGCCATTCTTCGGCCACAAGGCGCTGAGCGACGAGATAATCATCCAGAGCATCTGCTCGGGTGCGCTCCAGCAGTTGCAGCTTTTCGGTGTCCTCACTGATCTGAGACAACGTCCTGGCCAGCTTGGCCTTGGCATTCAGAAGCCGGTTTTGCTGGCGCTGCCGAATATTGACGAGAACGTGGTAAAGCTCCTCCATTTCCCGAATATCCGCGGTAGCCGCCTTGGCCACATCAAATAGCGCAGATTGCGCCGTATGCTTATATGAAGCGCCATCCAAAGAAAAATCACCGCCAATACTAACCGGAGCCGTATCAAACTTGCCCTTGATGAATCCACCCTTGTCATCCAGGACCTTTTTGGCAAGATCCGGATGATCCTTCATATTCCTGGCGATGTATTGCCTCACCCTTTGCAGCAAGGCTGCCTCATCGGACCCACCGGCTTGCTCGCGCAACTGATGCAGGCTTTGTATGGCAGAACCATACAAATTCGAACTTTGATCAATGGGCTTGACCTGATTGCCGGGCGTCGCCGGCGCGATCGCGTAGGTCGCTTTGGCCGTGGGCGTATCGACAGTCAGCGCAGCCGCAACAGAAATCTGGGACTGATTGAACGATGAATAGGCACTCAGCAAGGGCTTGATGGCCTTGGTTGAGTTCGCCGACACAAGCAGTTCCTGATCGCTGGCGACGGCAGCCATATTCACATCGAATAGTGGGGTCTTCATGCCAGGCTCCTATTTGCTGGTCGCTGATGGAACCAGGGTCGCCGAATTTGTCCAACGCATCAGCGACTGTCCGGAGGCATCGCCCGCCACGCCACCCGAGAGCACGCTGAACGATACGGACAGGGCATCATAGTTCTGGCGCTGCAGGGCCAGATAATCGGTCATTTCGTTGATGAGCTTGTAGCTTTCCTGCAGGTCCGCTTCCATGGCCATGATTTGACGGCGCATTTTTTCGGCCTGCGCATACAAGCCGGGCTCTCTGGTGGCTGGAAGCGCAGGAATCACATACTCAGGCTTGGGCAACAGGGTATAGTCGACCGCCTTGTTGACGGCATTAATCCGGGGCGGCGGCACCTTGCCGGGTCGCGTGGCACAAAGGCTGTAAAGATAAGCCGTTGGGGCCTGAACCGGATTGATCCGTGCAGGCGCCCCGGCAGATTTCAATTGAGCAGACCCCAAGCCCTGATACAGGCCAATCCAGCGCTGCGTCCAATTCATCAAGGCCAGATGAGCCGCCTTGTGTTGGTTATATAACTCGACCTCCAACGCAGTATCCCGCTGCGGCAGCGTCAGCAGATCCGGCCGGTAATCCTGATCAGGAATAGCCAGCAGCAGCCGAATTCGATCGCCTACCCCATGCACCAGATCGACGGTGCCTCGCGACAGCTCGGCGTCGATCACCGCAGCCGCCGTATTGGCAGGTATCGCAGCCAGTTCGATCTGCAGATCGTCGGTGCGGCAACTCAACCGAGGGCCCAGACCGAGGGCGTCGGGCAGCGGAACCGCGGCCGGACCCAGCAGCAAGGTCGATGGGAACGGACCCGCTGCCGGCAGAAAGTCCACCCCCAGCGTTTCGGCCAGGGTCTGGTCACCCCGACCTGTTGCCGGAGCCTGCGCCAAATGCCAGTTGCGCAGCGTTTGTATCCAGTGCGACAGGAAAGTCTGGTGGGCCGGGTTGGGCCCGGATAAAAAGCGCCCGGCTGTCGAGTCGATCCAGGCCATGGCGCCACCGACGATCTTGACCAGTGCGACCGGGACTTGTCCGGTTTCCGCGTCGAACGGCGACTCGCTCAAGAAGCGCACACAGAGCCGGTTGACGGCCCGAACCTGGGGCATGGCCATCAGCCTGGCGCTGGTGGTGATGCGTTGCAGGCCGGCGAGCGTGACGGTCTCCCAGCGCCGCTCCCGCAAGGGATCAGGTTCCGTGCGAGTACTGGCATCCTCGCCGCTCGTGTCGTCGCGGGCTTCGACCTGACTGCGCAGGGTGAGGAAGTAGTAGCCGTCGCGCACCGGGAAGTCGTTCTCCCTGGCCACTCGCGCGACCAGGCCCTCCCACTCCTCATCCATGTGATTGAACAGGCGCACCAACCGGCCACCCGCAGCCACGGCGTTACCCGGCTGAAAGCGCAGACGAACTCTGCCGGTCGGATCGTCCTTGCTGACCACGACGTTGAGGCCCGAAATGATGCCCGGTGGCAGGGTGGCCACCAGAGGCGCCACCCGGTCGTCCACGTAGGTTTGCAGGATTTCGAATTCACGCTCACCCAGATGCCGCCCAGGAAAAGCGTTGAGCCGCCTTGGATCCCCCGCCCCCGCTTGCGCAGGTTGAAGTTTGATGGGCTGGTTCATGATCGCTCCACGCGCTTAAAGCAGGATGGGCTTGACGGTGATGACACTGACAGCGGGCGTCAGGCCCGCCTTGGTCAACTGGGTCTGCAACTGCAGTGCATTGGTGTTGAGGGTCTGCACCTGAGCATTCAGGCTCGTGATCGAGGTCGTGGCCTGCGCGAGCTGAGTCTGGGTATTGCTCAGCGTGACCTGCGTCGAACTCAGGGTCTCCTTGGTGGCTGCCAAGTCATTCTGTGCAGTGACCAGCGCGGTTTGTGTGGTGCCCAGGCTGGCTTTGGTGGCGGTCAGGTTCGTCTGCGCTGAAGTCAGTGCAGCTTGCGTGGTAGTGAGGCTGGACCGGGTGACGGCCAGATCATTCTGGGTCGAGGTCAGCGTGGTCTGGGCAGCACTCAGACTGGCCTTGGTGGTGGCGAGTTCAGCCTGAGCCGTCGTCAGCGTGGCCTGCGTGGTGTTCAGGCCGGCCTTGACAGTGGTCAATTCATTCTGGGTCGAAGTCAAAGTCGCCTGTGAGGTGCCGAGACTGGTCTTGGTGGCCGCCAGGTCTGCCTGGGTCGCGGTCAACGCGGCCTGGGTGGCACTCAGGCTGGACTTGGTGGTGGCGAGTTCAGCCTGGGTCGTCGTCAGGGTGGACTGAGTCGCTGTCAGGTTGGACTTGGTTGTAGCCAGTCCGCTCTGGGTCGAAATCAGGCTGGCCAGCGTGGTACTCAGCCTGTCCTTGGTGGTGGCCAGTTCACCCTGTGTCGAAGCGAGCGTGCTCTGCGTTGCACTCAGGCTGGCTCGTGTCGCAGTCAGTTCGTTCTGCGCAGCATTCAGCGCAGCCGCGGTCGTGCTCAGACTGCTTTTGGCGGTCGCCAGCTCGCTCTGGGTCTGAGCCAGCTCGACGTTCTGTTTGACCAGCATGTTCTGCGTGTCGGTCAGCAGGCTGTCTTTCTTGGTCAGCGTGTCCTGCGCAATGCGAAGAGTGATTCGGGTCTCATCCAGCCTGGCAGCCAGATCGGCCTGTTGCGCCTCGGCCAGCAACTTCTCCAAGGCGATGATCCGGTCTTCCTTCCGGGACAGCAGTTCATGGGCTGCATCGAGTTCCTGCTCCAGCGCCAGAGGCGTCGTCCGCGGATCGGGTTGGGCGGCCGGGATCAGATATCCGGTGGACAGAACGATGCCCGCCACACCGGTTTCGGCACTGCGGGGCGGTCGGCGCACGTACACCAGCTCCTTGGGATCCAGGGCATCCCAGATCGAGGCCCAGGTTGGCGCGTCGGTGTCCAGCTTGTGATCGGATGGCAAGGGGTGGAACCGCAACGCCAGAAGATCCAGCCGTGACAGCAGCGTGCGGAGGTTTCCACTGTCCGGGGCGGGCTGCTCAAGGCGACGCGCCTTGAGGGCGAAATCCTCGTCCGACAGCGGCACCAGCACCATGACATCCGCGTCCTTGAGGCGCTCCAGATCCATGTTGGCCAGATGGATTGATTCTTCCAGCAGTCTGGGCAGATCGGCCCGACGGACCGGTGCAATGCTGACGTCATATTCGGCAGGGAACCAGTTCTGGCTGCCGGCAACCGGGTTAACCGACTCCTTCGGCAAAGGCCCCACAGGAGGCAGAACGCGGAAATACTGCGCCGCCGAATAAGCGCTGTGCAGTCCGCTGGCCTGGCGGACGGCCACCACCTCGTCAAAAAGCTCCCGGTAATGAATTGCCAGATCCCGCTGAGCCGCCTCCGCAACTCCAGGGCGGCGCAGCACCCGTCGTACCAGCCCAAGATCCAGCCAGAGCGGTCTGGCGTGCTCGATCGCCAGCAGGCCGAGCGGAACCGCTTCGTCCGAAGCCAGGGTGAGGCTTGAGCCGTGAGCGAGCAGACTCTTGACCAGACTGGCGCGGGCCGACAGTTCGTCGCCCTGCGGCAAAGGAATATTGAGCGCAGTCAGCGTCAGCTCGACACCTTCAGCAAAACTCGAGACCCGCATGGATCTGGCCGCGGTGGGGCTGACCGGATAGGACTCAGCCGTGCCGTCGATGACTTGCGCGAACTGCAGGGTCACCGCGTACAGGCCCCGCTGAACACGCCGGTAGAGCCCCTGATTGAGGCTGGCAATGAGGGCCCCGTTCTGCAGGTCGATCAACAGGTCACGGTCGATCAGCTGCAGCACCCTGCCCGAAGGGGCGATGGCCAGCCCAGGCCTGACCCGCAGATAGCGCTCGTCCTCGAGAGTCAGATCCAGGCCCCAGGCGACCCCGCTGCCCAGCGTCTGACCGAGCTCGAGCACGCGCTCATCGACATAGACCTGATCGCGGGTCAGATCCGAGGCGGTCAGCAACTGGCCGTCGAAATAATTGGTGCGGGAGAGGCGAGGGTCCACGCTGCCGACGCTCACCCCTGAGTCGGTCGTGCCGGGTAGAAAGGGCCGGAAAGCGATGGTGTTGTGGGTGGTCATGATGGTTCACCTCATTCGCGCACGAGTCGGGCCAGGGTGGCGGCGTTGAAGAGAAACGGCCGACTGAGGTTGTCAACGTCGATCCGATTCGGATTGACGATGAGCTGCCGGTCCTCGGTCAGTTGCACGGCAATGCGCGCCAGCATCGTGCGCGCCAACTCCGCCGCCGTGATCGTGGCCTTTTGCCGGGTCTCCAGGGCATGGCCGTCCTCCCCAAGCGCGAACAGCAGGCGCGCCCCGAGTTCAAGCTGCCGACGCGTCTGTCCGCTCGCCCCCTCCAGCAGGGCCCGTTCACCGTGGCCGAGTTTGTCGGCCAGACTCGCGTAGTCGGGCAGCCCGTTATGCGCGGCAAAGGGGTGGGGCCAGATCTGCGGCACGCCCGGAAGCTCGGCAATCAGCTCCAGGCAGACACTGTCCTTGATGCGCGAAGGCTCGACCGGATCGGTCCCGGCGTTGACGTCGGTCGCCATCACCGGTTGCAGGCCGCTGGGCACGTCCTGATAGCGCATCGTCACCGTCAGCCAGAGGATGTTCCTCTCGACATCCAGTCCGTCCCGCACCAGGGCGCCCCAGGCATCGGCGTTGCTGTATTGGGTCGAAAGCCAGGCTCCCAGGTCAATCCAGTAAGGCTCGCCCACGGTGACTTCGCGCCCCAGACCGTCGACACCGATGCCGGGCGACACCAGCAGCCGCGCCCTCACCTGCGTCATGTCGTCGCCCGGATCGTCGGCCGCGAGGCTGACACGCAGTCCTGCGACAGTACCGCTGCCGTGCAGCCAGTAGCCGTGACGGGTCAGGCGTCGGCGGTGGAAGTCCTGCTCCGAGCGGGTTGCCTCCAACCCCAGCAGCATGCCTGGCTGATAACTCACACGGCGCAAGGCGTCGTCGAAGGCGGCATCCGGCACCAGGCTGGCATCCACGTACTGGCTGTTGTCAGACGGGCTCATGGTTGTTCTCCTGGCTGGTTTGCTGCGGCAAGACATGTTCAGGCGACAGGGCCACCGGGTTGTGCAGCGTATCGGTGCGGCCCAGCAACGAACGCTGGAGCACCACCGGGTGGGCCTCCGGCTCGTGCGCCAGATAGGTATCGATGCCGAGCAACGGTGCTAGCCCGAGCACGAACGGATGGTCGCTCTCGACAATGCGCCATTGCACGGCCGCTGGCATCAGCGTGGGCAGGACGGCTTCCACGTTCCGACGCAGTCGCCGCGCAGGCCCGTGCAGCAGCACCAGCACGCTCTGACTGTGACTGGCAAGGAATTCGCTCACAACGCTCTGGTCGGCCGGCCGACACGCCATCTCAGGGGCGAACAGCGCCAGCATCAGGGCGTTGTGATCGTCCGACAGGATCAGGCTGTCGCCCACGATGCTGTTGCCGGACTGGCGCGTCCCGAGGGTCAGCGGGTGCGCACCGTCATCCATGTTGACCCCGAGGATGGTGCCCAGGGTGTGGCGCAACCGGAACAGCTCTACCGGCACCACCTGACCGCGCGACACCGCACCGTCCGTGATGATGTCCAGCTCCCGGCAGAGAGCCCCAAAAGTGCCTCGGCGCTGCTGCAGATCGCCCATCTCCTGCAGCCAGCGGCGCTGCCGGGTCTCGGGCCAGTGGTACGGCAGGTCAACACCGAGAAAACGGCCCAGCCAGGGCAGACCCTCGGCCGGCACGGCTTGCGGGTCAAGCAGGGTTTCTGCCGCGGCGATCCGATCCTCGATCGGCGTCAGCAACCCTTCACAGCAGGCCAGCAAACGCTCACGCAGGTCGGCGGCGTTGGCCGGAATCGCCTCGGCAGCGACATCCGTCAAAGGCGGCAGTTGCTGGTGGAAATGCTCCGGCAGGTAGTGGCTCTGCCAGGAGAAGCGCGGATACCAGAGCCGCACCCGGTAGATGGCCGGCGAGTGGCGGCCGTCACCGCTGAAGCTGAAACGCAGCCCCAGGTAGCGGCCGGCCAGTTCCCGCGTCGCACCGCTGGCCCGTTGCAGCAGCACCTCGAACAGACCCGAGCGCCCGGCGACCGAGGCCACCCGGGGCGCTGAAAAGGGCAGCTCGGAAGCCATCGGCAACCACAGCGGCTCGGGCTGCGGCTCCCAGGCACAGTGCGGCAAGTCATCGCGGTCATCGCTGACACGGACTTCGATCAACATCTGGCAGCCGGGGGGCAGGCTGGCTTCCAGGTACAGCCGATGCCAGACCGTGCCATGAGCCCCGGAGTCCAGCGCGCTGCCGAGCGTTGCCGTGCCCTGCGGCACAAAGCGTGCCTGAGGTAGACGATAGAGGCCATGCACACCGTCATCGCGCAGACAGCGCGGCTGACCGTCGCGATGACGCACGAAGCGCACTGCAGCTTCCGACTTGCGCGGCCAGCGCTCGCTCAGCAAGGTCGCCTGACCCTCGGCCAGCGCCAGGAGGGCGCAATCACGCCGCTGATGCCGGGTGTCTGCCGTCTCGAACGGCAGCATCAGCAAGACCCGTTCGTCGCTCAGCAGGCTGAGATCGCTGGCGAAGGGAACGCGCTCATCGACCACGAAGCGACGCCACGGCACCTCGGGGTGATCGCTCAAGGGCCGGACAAAGAGTACCTGGCCCGCGTCCTCCGCCCCTTCTTGCGCGGGAGTGCCCGCCAGAACGACAAGCTGCTGCTCATCACCTGCCAGCGCGCGCAAGCCCGAGTGAGGCGGCAGATTGGCGCACCAGACCATTCGCAGCGGGTCGGGGTTGACCGTCACCGGCTCGAAGCGGTCCGGTTGCGGGATATACGCCTGCGGCAGCGGTGCGCCCCGGCACAGCGCCAACTGGGTTTGACCTGCCACCCAGATGCGGTCCTGCTGATCGACCCAGACTCGCACCGGCTCGAACGGCAAAGGGCAGTTCACCTGCCAGCGCTTGCGCAGATGCAGCACCGTCAGGCCGTGTCGGGCGGCGGCATCGCTCCATGGCAAGGCCAGCAGACCGCTGCCACCCAGACACAGGTCGGTGAAGGTGCAGCCGTCCGGGGCATCCACCGGGTCGAGCACCTGCTGACCGATCCAGCTCGGCGCGGTCGCCTGGTCGGTGGGCCGTTGGGCGCGCACGATCTGCCACTGCGGCGGCCAAGACAGACTGAACTCCAGCCGCTTGCGGTCGTCCGACAGTCGCCCGAGCTGGCCGTGATCGTCCAGCACGTAAGGGGTCGCGCTCTGCCACTGCGCCAGGGCGGCGGATTCGTCAGGCAACGGCAGCCGGGGCGAATCGGCACGCGCCAGCGTGAAGGCGTGAGCAACCGCATCCCAACTGCACTCTGCGCCGCAGTCGGCAAAGTCGGCTGCGCGGTCCAGCAGGATGAAACGGCTACCGTTGCTGTCCATGGTGCTAGCAGATGTCAGGGATAACGGGGACCGGCACGGCACCCGGGCTGCCCGGACCACTTGCGGCAACACCCTGCCCATAGCCTCTGGGCGGTGTCGGCGTGCCGTTGCCTGCGGTGAGAGAGACAGCAATCAGTTCAGGCAACTGAAAATCCTCCAGGGCCAGATCCAGGCTGCTCTCCAGCCACGCCTGGGTCTCGAGGTCCTGATAGAACAGGCGCAGACCGTTGATCTGATCGACGCCCTCAACGCGGCTGGCCTGCGTGCGCAGCTCATTGAGTTCCACCGTACGCCCCAGCGGCCAGCCCTGTCTTCGCGGCCCCCCCGGCGCCAGGGACCACAGATAACCGAGCAGAGCCAGCTCCACCGCACGGAACGTCTGCTGCTCGGTGGTCGGGTCGATCACGTCCAGCGACAGCGCCAGCGAAATCGGCCGGTACTGAGGGGACAGCACATACAGCTCGGTGCCGACCAGCGTGCGCGCGCAAAGGTAGTCATACACATCGGTCAGCATGCCCGCTGTCGGCCGCGGCGCCGCAGCCAGGGCCGGTTGGCCGGGAGGTAGCACGAAGACGCTGACAACGCCCGGCATCTGCCGCCGGATGGACTGCAGGTTGTTGCCCGGATAGAAGCCTGGAACCGTGTCGGCGCGGCCGATCGGGCGCACCGGGTTATCGAGCACCAGGGTCGAGTAATCGGCCGCCGTCACGGCACGCTCCCGGTGGGTCAGGAAAGCCGGAATGCGCCGCTCGGCCTGCTCGATGCTTTCGGCGTCCACCCCACCCCGGGTCGGCCAGTCATGCCGAAGTCTGAGTCGTCCATCGCCACTGGTCAGCGCCTTGATACTTCTGGCGGGCAGGTTGCCGGCCGAGCCCCCGCCGTAACGGTAGTAGCGGGCACGGATCACCGCCCCTGCAGCGGGGCGGCGGCCTTTCTGCCCGTCGCCAAACCGTACCGTGGATGTGCCGGCATCGAATACATAGACCCTGTCCTCAGCGCCCTGCGCGCTGAAATGGGCCACTTCGGACCAGAGGTCCATGCCGGTGGTGCCCTGCACTTCAAGCACCAGACTGACGCTGTCGACATCGCTCTGCGGCAGGACGGCGCTCTGGTCAGGACGCCCGGTCCCGATGGCGATGACCTGATTGCGGGCGATGCCTTGGCCCAGCACATCTACTGCATTGATGCCGAGATAGCCCAGTTGCAGCGCCTGCGCAGACGGCAGCCGCAAACGCAGCCAGAACAGCATCTGCCCCGGCTTGAGATCGGCGGGCGGCTCGGGCGGCAGGTCATACATGCCTGCTTCCATCGGATCGAGCTCGCTGTTCCAGTGGAGGAACGCGGCGTTCCGGGGCAGCCGCAGACGAGCCACTCCGCCGATGAGCCCTCCCCGGGACGTATCGGCCACCACTTCCAGCGGCAGCGCCTCGATGGTCAGGGGATGTTTGCCAGGGTCGGGCCACCAGAGCAGATCCCACTCCAGGCGCCGCGGCGCAGCGGCGGTGGCAGCCTTGCCGTCCGCTTCGCCGTCCGGTGCCAGGCCGACGTTGAGCACCACACCGGCGAGAAGCTGTCGGATCGTGTCGGCCTGGGCGACCAGCGTCTTCGGCGCGCACAGCGCCAGGTAGAAACAGTTGTCCAGAGTACCGGCTGTCGTGAGGGCATCCTTGCCGGGCACCAGGCTCACCGGCCGGAACGGGCTCGGCTCCAGGCCATGCTGGTCGCGCAACTGGTCGAGCGTGATGCCGTCTGCGGCCAGATCGGCGCTGCTGAGTCGCTGCTTGACCACCACCCGCAGCTCCAGCGGTGTGGGCTGCACTTCGCCACGGGTGCTGAACTGCACCTTGCCGGCAGCCAGACTGCTCTCACTGGGCACGAGGCCCGGCAGGGTGTCACCGGCCAGGCTGTCGATGCTGACCAGACCACGAGCAGGCTGTGCAGGACGCAAACGCAGCTGCAGCAGATTGAGAAAGGCCCGGTGCTGGCGCTCCGGAATGCGGTTGGCCCGGTAGATCACCGTTTCGGTCATCCAGGCGAACAGATCGACCAGCGCCAGCATCGGATCGCCGGGGGCGAGCTGAGTCAGCTCGGGCAACTGCCTCAGCAGCCGGGCCTGCAACTCGGTGCTGAGATCGTCGAAGCGGCGATCGTCCAGGTTGGGTACGGGTAAGGCCATGATGTTTCCCCTAGCGGCTGACCGACCCCAGATCAAGGGACAGATCGAGATTGCCAGCGCTGCCGTCCTGACGCAGCCGGTAGCGGATCGACAGATTGACGACGGACATGGATTGGGTGTCTGCCTCCACGTGAACTTCCTCCACAGTCACCCGCGGCTCCCACCGGGCGATGCTTTTCCTGGTGACATCGGCGATCAGGGCGCGGGTGGTCTGGTTGTTGGGGTGGTGGACGAAGTCGCGCAGGCCCGCCCCGAACTCCGGGCGCATGAGCCGTTCGCCAGGGCGGGTCAGCAGGATGTTGAGCATCACCTCCCGCACGCTGGCATTGCCGGTCGACCAGCCGAGCCGGCCCTCCTGCGTGCTGGCGAAGAGCGGAAAACTCATCAGGACGGGGGGCTGAGTGTTCATGGCTTGAGGCACTTGATGCACAGACGTGGCAGCGCCAGGATGGCCCAGGGCAGCCACCGGAAGAACAGATCAAGGATGCTGATCATGATCATCAAAAGGATCATGGCGCATAGCGTGATCACCGGCAGGCTGAAGCCGAAGCTCCAGCACAGCCCGACCCGGTTGCCGGGTCCGGAGCCTTCCATCTTGATGTTGGGGGCGATCGTCAGGATCACATCAGCCAGCTTCCTGGGCACCATCACCGTGAACCCGCCGGCCTTGCCGCGCTTGAGGTTGTCCAGATCGGGCAGGACGATGGCGTGTGGCCGCTGCGCCTCGGCATCCAGCGGCGAAACGACCCGGAACAACCGGCTCTCGCCCCCCCAGGTGATGCGTTCGCAGCCGCAGTCGTCCTGCCAGCGCACGAAGGCGCGCACCAGGTAGCGATCGTCGATGCCCTGGTCAAAGCGCGGCAGAGCCATATCGTTCGCGCTGGCCCGGATGGCGCGGCAGGCGCGGGTCAGCAAGGCTTCTCGCAGGCGGGTCGCCTGCGCTTCGCTCAGCACGATCGCCACAGGCAGATCGGCTCCTTCGGTCGTTTGGTAGGTGGGCAACGGCAGATCGATCGGTTGCGCCGGATCGCTGCTCGTGTGGCTGCCATCCTTCAGGCGGGCCAGCCAGCTGCGAACCTCGGTGGCCTGCTGCCCCAGCCAGTCGAGGAGCGAATCGGCGGGCTGGACCAGGGTCCGGTCGTGGGTGTGCCAGAAGCCCGGCAGTGCCGGGTTGCCGCCGGGCGCAGCGCCATCCTCGGCCAGCGGCACGATCCGGATCTCGGGCGGCAGGATGGTGATGCCGTCCAGAATCTCCCGCAACTCGAGGTTGTCGCTCTGATCAGTCTTGCCAGCTTCGTTGTCCTCGGTGATGCGGTAGCGGTTGAGCAGCACATCCAGCAACTCCTTCA
>DALYHR010000003.1:0-24262 GCA_031970775.1 Burkholderiaceae bacterium
GGGCCGATTCCAGCGATTGCTCCTGGGTTTGAACCACGTTGTCGTAGTCCTGCAGTTGTTGGACCGCCAGTTCGCGGTCATTGAGCAGAATCTTCAGACGCCGATCGACTTCAAAGCTGGCGGCACGCACATCCTCTTCCGCTGCTGCGATGCGTGCGGCGTCGGCCTTGATGCGCTGATAGCCGACGAAGCCAGAGCCGTCGACGTTGGCCTCAACGTACAGGCCGGTGCGGGTGGCAGGCTGGTTGTAGACGGTCGGTGTCGGGCCGGTGTCGTGATCGACGCGCAGATAGACCGTCGGCCAGCGTTCAGCCTCATGCAGACTGGCCTGATGGCGCACGGTCTGCACATCGCGCTGACGGCGGCGCACGCCAGGGGCTGCGTCGCGGGCCTGTGCCAGCAACTCGCTGGGTGCGGCCCAGTTCATGTAGAGCGTCGGCAGCGGATCATCTGCAGTGGCCTGACCGCCCGTCAGAATCGACAGGTCCAGTTCCTGGCGACGCAACTGGCCGCCGATATCGCGGGCTTGGGTGCGCACCGTGGCCAGCCGGGCCATCGCCAGTCGGATATCGGACTCCGAGGCGATGCCGCCTTCACGCCGCCGTTTGATCAGATCCAGCAGTTTTTCATGCTCTTCGACGCCGGCCTTGGCCGTCGCTAGCTGGGTGCGCAGGCCGATGACCGCAGCGTAGGCCGAGGCGGCCTGCTCCATCATCTGGCGGCGGCTGTCGAGCAGCGCTGCGTCAGACGATTCGAACTGGGACTGCGCGATGTCGACGCCCGCATCGAGCTTGCCACCGGCCCAGATCGGCTGTTGCAAGCGAATCAGGCCCCAGGTGACCTTCGACTCGCTGCCCTGATTGGTCTGGGCTGACAGGGTGGGCAGATAGCGGGCCCGGGCTTCGTCAATACCGATCGCACTGGCTTCGCGCTCGGACTCAGCCTTGCGCACGCTCGGGTGGGTGAGCACGGCAGCTTGTAGAACGCGGGACAGCCCTCCCTTGGCGGTCAGCACGGCTTGCGGTGCTGTGGTCGAGCTGGTGGGAGCCGGCGCTGGGGCAGGCTGGGCGAAGGCCGCACTGCTCAGCAGGGTCAGACCCAGCAGCAGGGACAGGGGGGAGGGGGAAGTCAGGGGGCGAAGACGCTGCGGGAGGGCGTCAGAGCGGTGCTGGAGAGGCGTCGTCATTCCTGGGCAATCGGCTGATCCGATCCGACCGGGGCCTGGGACCTTGATCCTGGGTCCGTCGCGGAAGTGAGCGCGATTCTCATCCCATTCCAGGGCGCTTCGCGAGCGCAAACCATGAAGGAATGTAAAAAAACGGCCGGCTTTTCACGAGGAAAGCCGGCCGTGGCCCCGGGGGGCTAGTTCAGGCGAGGATCAGGGCAGCAGGTACACGTTCTGCCAGCTGATGGTGTTGAAGTCGATCAGTGCGCCATTGCCTGCCTGGGGAGTCACATTGCCTGCCTGGTCGCTCAGGTAGACCTCGGCGACCGGAACGATGTTTGCCGTCGCGGTTGTCGGTCCGGTCCACGTGGCGCCAAAGCTGCCAATGCCCTGTTGCGTTTCCGTGAAGATGATTTCAACAACGTCCTCGACCCCACTGGGGTTGGCCGCATTGGGTCGGACACCCAGCACGGTGGTGCCATCCCTGGACATGCCGCTATTGACGACCTGAACGGTGTAATTGGCCGTGACCGGGGTCAGAAGCGGGGTCGCCGGATCGATGGTCTGCAGCAAGTGACTGCTGAACCCGGAGGCCCCGAGGCCGGCGATGTCGAAGACTGCTTCGTTGTAGGTCACTCGCAGAACGGCCGTGGCGGGTGCCAGAACACCATTGGCCGGCAGGAACAGCTCCGAGGCATCGGTTTGTGCTGTCGAGACCGTGCCCCCAACGGCCAGACTTCCCATACCATGGGATGGGGCCGTCGTATCTACCGTCAGATTGAAGCTGGTTACCGCAGATTTGGTGCCACCAACCGTTTGGATGATCGCGACCTCATATTGACCCTCTCCCATCAGGGTCACGCCCGTGGGGTCCGTCAGCAGGTAGGACGTGTTGTTCGTTGGGAGGGTCGCGGCGGGGACAGCGCCGGCATTCGGATCCCAATACTTGAACGCGTTCCAAGTGCCAGTAGCGACCACCGGACCGGTCTGATTCACCACATACTCAACCAACGTGGCATTGGGATCGATGTTACTGAATGTGATCGCGGGGGTGTTGGTGACATGGTCGGTACTGAAGGGCGCTGCTGCAGTCAGCAGCGGTGCCAGGCCTGCTGCGTTGACTAAGCCGCTGTCCGATCCTGCTCCTGTGTCTGCACTCAGGGCCAGGGAAACAGGGGCTCCACCTGGGGCGGTGTACTGAATCGCGATCGTCGGTGCATTCGGATCGACAGCGGATACATTGCCGGCCGCATCCGTTTCGCGGATCCAGACATTGTTCAACTGACCATAGATCAGTGAAGCGCTCGAGTACTGGTCGATGCGAGACCAGTGCGGTATCGGCCCATTGGCATCGGTACTGAACTCCAACAGGTCAGTGGCCAAAACCGCTGAAACGTTGAGTCGGGGATCATCGGTGATGAGCCCGCCAGTGATTGGATCCGTGATGGTGTTGCCGTTGGCGAGTGCGGCTAAGGGGGCGGCCGGAGCGGCTGTATCCAGCGTGAACTGGAAGGCGTTGCCCAGGCCGTCACTTCCGGTCAGACCCGTGGAAATTTGGCGGAGCACGCCGTTGCCTGCCTTATCGCTCTGGAACAAGCTGAGCGACCAGTTGGCATCGGCCGAGCCCAGGTTGAAGGCTGGAGCTGACAGTGTCATTGATGTGGCGCCCGGTGCCAGATTGGCCGCCTTGGTCCACGTGCCGTTATAGGCTTGACCGTTAGGAGCCAGCCCGGACAACACGTACCAGACCTCGCTGACATTGGCATCCAGACCGGTCACCGTCACAGAGTTGACGTTCGAGACGTTGTCAGCCGGGAGTTGACCGGAGTCGGTGGTCAGGTGAGCGATTGGGTTGCCCGGTGCAGTACGGTCCAGGGTGTAGCTGAACGAGTTTGTCGTGACGTTGTTGTTGGCATCCGTCTGTCGGACGTACAGCGTATGTAGTCCGTCGGTCGTCGGATACGTCGTGTTGTAGGTGGTGGACCAGGTGGCCGGTGCTGCGTTGTCCCAGCTGTATGTCACGGTGGCAGCCGGGTCGGTCGAGGCCACGGTCAGCGCATTGGTCAGTTTGGTGACCTGATCGCCAACCGATCCGGTATCCGTGAACGCAAAGGTGGCCGGAGTGGGGCCGGTGACCGTGCCGACGGTGAGGCTGGCCGGGCTGACGGTCGGGTTGCTGAAGTTCCCTGCCGGGTCCATCAGTCGGGCTGCGACGCTGTAGGTGCCCTGGGCCAGACCTGCCGAGAAGACCGTACCCGCCAGATCGACAGTGACGCTTCCGGTCGTGGTGACCAGAGCCGGCAGGGTGACCACCACCGAGGACGCACCGGATGTGATGGTGACCTCCATCACATCGCCCACGCTGGCCTGGGCCGTCGGGATCGCCAGGCTGAAGCTGGTGGCGCCGACAGCGGCAGTTGTCGCCTGCAGGGCCGGAGCCACCGGGGCCGTGTTGTCAAAGGAGAAGGTGGTCGATCCGATGGCCGACACGTTGCCTGCGGCGTCGCGAACCTGAGTTTCGACGATGTAGGCCGTCGGATCGGTGACCAGCCCTGGCAGAAGGATCTGCGTAGTCGTCTGACCGTTCGGAACGGTCGCCGTGCTCCAACCGGGGGCCACACCGTTCTGCAGGTAGTAGCGATAGTTAAGCGCCCCGCCGGCTTCAATGCCGGTGACGGAAACGGTGCCATCGTTTGTCAGCTTGTCGATGGTCGAGGTTCCTGTGTCGTTCACCAAGGCCAGGGTCGGCTGCGCCGGAGCAAGGGTGTCCAGACTCACCTGCAGGCCTGCTGCTGCGGTCGAGATGTTGCCGGCCTGATCAATCAGAACCGCACTCAGGGTGTAGGCGCCATTCATCCCGGTCACGGGGGTCGTGACCGTTGCCGTTGTACCGATATTGCCCTGAACCAGAGAAACGTCAGGCAGCGTCGTAATCGTTCCCAGCCCGTCGGTGATGCTGACCCGCAGCAGATCGCCCGGCAGCGGCGCTGTCGGTGAACCAGCAGCGGCGGGAATGTTGACGACGACATCCAGCGTCGGGTTCGGGTTGGTGGCCGAAACCGGGTTGTAGACCGCCGGAGCCATGGACGGTGTGGCTGGGGCGGTGGTGTCTACCGCTGAGTAGACCACTGCCCCCGACGACGCTGCGGCCTGAGTTTGGACATTGCCCGCCAGATCAGTGGTACTCACCGACACTGTGTAGGTGTTGCCACTGGCCAGCGCGGCTGGAGGGAACGAATAGGTCAGCGAGCCGGTCGTGATCTCGGCCTGTGTCAGCGTATGCGTGAACGGTTGGGTCGTGGCTGTGGTGGCGTTGATCAATGCCAGGTTCAGAACGTCACCCACCTGGGCCGTACCTGACAAGGTGATGGAGGCATCCATCGCCAGTGAATTCGTATTGACCGCGAAGTTGTTGATCACGCTGGCCGTGGGTACAGCGCGATCCAGCGTCAGGGCCAGGGTCGGGTTCGGCCCCGGGGTGACGTTGCCGGCGGCATCGGTCTGGTTGAAGGTCAACGTGTAGGAGCCGTCGACGACGAGACCGGCCAGATCGAATGTGGTCGATGCGGCGCCCGGAGTGAACGGAATGGACAGGGTCTGGATGTTCCCGCCCGCATTCTGAATGTCGACCGACAGCGCCGTAGCGGTTGGGTCCAGGCCGGTGACGGTGATACGGCCATCATTGGTCACACCATCTGTCGTGGACGAGCCCGTGTCGTTGACTAGTGCACCCATCGGGGCCGTTGGCGCGGTCGTATCCAGGGTGATCACTTGCGCGACCGAAGCTGCCGAGACATTGCCAGCCAAGTCGGTCTGTGTGAAGACGACCGTGTAGGTTCCATCCTGCAGGCTTAGCGGAGCAGCCTTGAGGTCCAAGGTCGTGGTTCCGGCTGCCAGGGTTCCGGTCAGAGCTGCGCCCAGGGCACCACCGGTGATGCTGTAGCCCACCGAATCCACCTGTGCATCGATGCCGCTGACGGTGACAACGCTATTGCTGGTGATGCCGTCGGTCTGGGATGCGCCGGTATCGGTGAATGCGGCCAACGGGGCCTGCGGTGCCAGGGTGTCCAGCGTGATCGACGCCACCGTCGCAGTGACCGGCGTGTTGCCAGCCTTGTCGGTCTGGGTAAATACCACCGCATAGGTGCCATTGCCGACAAGCGCATTGAGATCCAGCGTTGCTGACATGGCACCAGGTGTCACGGTCACCGCCTGTGCGGTGATCGGCGCAATCGGTTGCCCTGCGGCATCCGTGCCGGTGATGTCGCAGGTCAATGCGGCGAGATTTGCATCAAGCCCGCTGATCGTGACGACACCATTGCTGGTGATCGTATCGATGAGGGAGACGCCGCTGTCGACGAAGGTCGCCGTCGGGGCGAGCAACGTCGTGTCCAGAACCAGATTGACCGAAGTGCTGGCGCTGAAGGTGACAGCAATTGCATCGAGTTCGCGAACCAGAATGTTCTTGCTGCCATCCGGGCCCAGCAGACCGGCTAGATTCAGAGTGGCTGAACCCGCAGTCACCGCAACGGCGGCAGACCAGGTCAGTCCACCATCCAGGCTATAGCTCACATCCGTGCTTGTGGGGTTCTGGACCGTCACGGTCAGCACGGGCGTGTTGGTCACCGCTGCGGCGGGATCGGGCGTTCCGGAGCCCGTGACGACCACGACCGGGGCAACGCCTGTTCCGCTGACGACGCTCACAGTCTGGGACGTGATGGCGGTCGCGTTGCCTGCTTGATCAGTGAGGGTGGCTCGTACCGAGTAAGTGCCATCGTTCAAACCAGTGAAGGTGTACTGGCGTGCGATCGGATCAAAGGTCGGAGTGACCCCCGCCACCACGGCACCGGCCCCATCGAGCAGTGCGAGGGTCGTGGTTGCATTGGCCGTGTCTGATGTCGGGGCAGGGAAGCTGATGCTGCTTGTGTTGGGACCTGCAGTACCGCTGATGCCGGAGATGTTCAGACCGGATGTGGGGATCGGGGCCACGGTATCCAGCGTGAAGCCGAGCATGCCCACCGGGGACGGGTTGCCTGCCACATCCACCTGTCGGATCAGAACGATGTAGGGACCATCAAGTGTGAATGTCGGAGCCGTTGCGCTCCAGGTGGTGCCGTTGTCGGTGCTGTATTCAGCGGTGGCACCGGGGTCCACACCGGTCGGTGCAGCCAGCACCGCCACGTTGGTGATCCCGTCATTCGGCAGATAGGAATCAGTGACCAGCGCAAGCCCCGGCGCATTGATCGGGCCTGCCGTATCGAGCGTGAAGGTCAGGGAGCCGGAGTTCGAGATGTTTCCGGCGACATCGGTCTGACGGACCAGGACTGTATAGGCCTGATCTGCCCCAAAGGTCGGAACTACGTTGGTCCAGGTGGCGCCGTTGTCGACGCTGTATTCGATCAGCGCCCCAGGTTCGGCGCCGCCCGGTGCATTAAGGGCCGGGTTGGACGTGATGTTGTCGGTCGCGGACGCTCCGGTGTCATTGGTCAGGGCCAGGGTGGGTGCCAGGGCAACGGAATCCAGAACCAGGGCTTGACTGAGGGTCGACAGACCGAGATTGCCTGCCGCATCGGTCAGTGATGCGGTTGCGGTGTAGCTCGTAGCGTGGGTCAGACCGGTGACCGGCAATAAGACGATGCCGGTGCCAGCGTTGGCTGTCAGGTCCGCGGCCAAAACCGTGTAGGGCAACGTCTGGGACGTAATGCCATCTGTGACGACCACAGTGAGCGTATCGCCAGCGACGGCATCGGCCGGCAGCGTGATGTCGGCCGATACAGTGCCCGGCTGACCGGCCAGGCCGGACGGTGTGTACGTCAGAGCTACGGCAGTCGGCGCGCTCGGTGCGAGCAGATCAAAGCCTTGTGCCGCAGAGACGGTCGTGAGCCCCAGATTTCCGGCTGCATCGGTGATCGAGACAGAGGCGGTGTAGCTCGTGCCACTGGTCAAACCCGTGGCCGGCAGTGACACCTGGCCGTTGACCTCGTTGCCCAGAACTGTGTAGGCCGGCAGAGTCAGAGTGTTGGTGCCATCGAAGAGCGCCACCGCGACGGTATCCCCAGCGACGGCGTCGGGCGGCAGGCTGACCGTGACCGAGACGGTGCCGGGTTGGCCTGCGGTAGCCGACGCTACGTAGCTCAAGCCGACGGCGGTCGGGGCGCTCGGGGCCACAGTGTCGAAGGTCATGGCCGCCGATGTGGCTGTCTGACCGACGTTGCCCGCTGCGTCAGTCAGCGAGGCCGATGCGGTGTAGCTCGTGCCGCTGACCAATCCGGACATGGGCAGGACAACCTGAGCATTGACCTCCGTGCCCAACACGGTATAGGGCTGCAGCGTCTGCTGTGTCGTGCCATCGGTGACGATCACGGAAACGACATCGCCAGCGACAGCATTGCCCGGCAGGGTGATCGTGACCGAGCCCGTGCCGGCCTGCCCGGCAATGCCGGAGGCTGTATAGCCAAGGGCGAGGACCGCCAGACCAGGGGCAACCATGTCCAGCGCCAGCGGTGTGCTGCTGGCTGACAGGCCGAGGTTGCCGGCTGCATCGGTGAGCGCAGCTGTCGCGGTGTAGGTGGCACCGCTGTTCAGACCGGTGACCGGCAGGAGGGCCTGGCCGTTCAGTTCGGTGCCCAGAACGGTGTAGATCAGGGTTTGCGGAGTCGTGCCATCCGTGACAACGACCGAGACGGTGTCACCCGCAACCGCATCGGCCGGCAGGGTGAGCGAGGCCGCGACGCTGCCGGGCTGACCGGCCGTGGCCGAGGCCGTGTAGTTCAGCGCGACGGCAATCGGGGCACTGGGTGCGATCAGATCGAAGCTCTGGGCAGTCGAAGCTGTGCTGGTTCCGATATTGCCCGCCGCATCGGTGAGAGACGCGGTGGCGGTGTACGGCACACCCCCTGCCAGACCGGAAACCGGCACGGAGACCTGCCCGTTGGGTTCAGTGCCAAGGACGGTATACGCCAGCGTCTGAGGCGGCGTTACGCCATCCGAGACGACGATGGAAACCATATCCCCTGCGACGGCATCGACCGGCAGGGTCAGATTGACCGAGATGAGGCCAGCTGTGTTGGCCTGAGCCGAGGCGGCATAGCTCATCGTCACGGCACTGGGGGCGCTCGGAGCGATGGCATCCAGTGCCAAGGGCGCTGAAGAGCCTGAGAGGCCGATGTTGCCGGCCGTGTCAGTCAGCGAAGCCAAGGCCGTGTAGCTCGTGCCGCTAGCCAGTCCGGAAACGGGCAGGACGACCTGTGCATTGGTCTCGGTGCCCAATACGGTGTAGGGCTGCAGCGTCTGCGGCGTCGTGCCATCCGTGACGATCACGGAAACGACGTCTCCAGCGACGGCATTGCCCGGCAGGGTCACTGTGACTGCGGTGGTGCCCGGTTGTCCTGCAGTGGCCGAAGGGGTGTAGCCCAGGGCCACGGCCGGGGTTCCGGGAGGAACCAGATCGAAGCTCTGGGGCGTCGAGGCACCCGCAAGTCCGAGATTGCCTGCTGCATCCGTTACAGCGGCGGCGACGGTGTAGCTGACACCACTGCTCAGACCAGAGACGGGCAGGGAGACCTGACCGTTGGGCTCGGTTCCGAGCACGGTGTAGGTCGGCAGAGTCTGGGTGGTATTGCCACCCGTGACGGTGATCGAGACCAGATCACCGGCCACTGCGTTGGCAGGCAGGGTGATGGTGGCCGCAACTGTTCCAGGCTGTCCGGCCAGGCCGGATGCGGTCTGGCTCAGGGTGACAGCCGGCGTGCCGGGGGGGATCAGATCGAAGGTCATGGCCGCCGACGAGGCTGCTTGACCGAGGTTGCCCGCAACGTCTGTCAGCGATGCCGAAGCCGTGTAGGACGTGCCACTGGTCAGGCCGGACACCGGCAATGAAACCAGGCCGTTGGGTTCGGAGCCCAGAACGGTGTAGGGGATCGTCTGCGAGGTGGCGCCACCCGCGATGACGACGGACACGGTATCGCCCGCGACCGCATCAGCCGGCAGGGTAAGCGTGACCGAGACTGCACCGGTTTGACCGGCCGTGGCCGAGGGCGTGTAGCCCAGGGCAATGGCTGTCGGAGCGCTGGGTGGAATCGTGTCGACGGTATAGACAAAGCTCGTGGACGGCGACGAGGTGTTGCCAAAGGCGTCCGTCAACGTGGCCGTTACGTCATAGCTGCCCGATGTCAGACCCAGTCCCACCGGGATGCTGACTTGTCCGCCGCTCAGATCCGCGGCCTGCACGGCATAGGTGTAGGTGGTCGGTGCTGTGCCGATCTGACCTGCCGGGCTGAAGGACACCGTGACCAGATCACCGACGGAAACCGCGGCAAAGCCGGTGCCTGCCGGCAGTGTGACGTGGGCTGTACGCGGATTGGCGTTGCCGACGGTCTGGGCGCCGATATCGGTGGCCAGCAGGGCCGGTGGATTCGAGGCCGTGGTGTCAAAGCTGATGTTGGTTGCGGTGCCAGTCTGACCCGCATTGCCCGCCACGTCGGTCAGCACAGCCGAGACGCTGTAGACCCCGCTGGCTGGCGAGGCCCCGGAGGTCAGAAGCGTTACGGTCCCGCTCGTCAGGTCGGTCTGCGTGACGGTGTGCTGCAGCGTCTGGATGGCGGTCTGCGTGCTATCCAGCACCTGCACGGTCAGTTGATCGTTGAGGGCAGCGCCATTGGGCAGCGTGACTGGAATCGTCAGTTGCGGGGCGACCAGTCCCGTGGTCTGGGCCGCACTCAGCACCGGTACGCCGGGGGCGGTCTGATCCAATGTGAACGCCGGAACGGCGATGGCCGCCGACGGATTGGCCGGATTGGCCGGGTCGATCTGACGCAGCAGCAGGTTGACGGTGCCCTGGGTCAGGGTACTCGGGGTGAAATTGTTGTTGACGTCCAGCGACGTCGGCGTCGACCAGGTGAGGCCGTTGTCCGTGCTGTACTGGACTTGGAAGCCTGCCGCCAGACCGACCACGTTCAGCGCGGCATTGCTGGTAATCCCATCGGTGGGGTTGCCGGTGTCGTTCAGTAGCGATGCGGAGGACAGCGCCGGAACTGTGCCGCTCAGGGTGAAGGTGAACGGTGCCGAGGGGGCCGACAGGTTGCCGGCGATGTCGATCTGCTGAGCTAGGACCGTATTCGTACCCGTCTGCGGGCTGAAGGTGCTCTTCCAGCTCGTTCCGCCGTCCGTGCTGAACAGGTAGGTACCTGGCTTGTTGCCTGGCATGGTGGCGGAGATTCGACCATCGGTCGTGATCCCATCACCCACGATGCCCGTGTCGTTGACCAGTTGGATGACCGGCTGTTGCGTGCTGGCTGCCGTGGCGGAGTAATAGGTGAACTGGATGGTCGAGGCCAGCGACACGGATCCGGCGCCGTTATTGCCGCGGATCAGGACGGTGTTGAGTCCTTCCTGGATCGCAGCGGTAGCCGACCAGGTCGCACCGTTGTCGACGCTGTACTCAGGCGTCAGGCCCGTGGCCAGACCTGTGACGCTCAATGTGGCGTCGTTGGTGACCTTGTCGCCGGGCAGCACGCCGGTGTCGTTGAGCAGTGCGACCGTGGGTGCGGCCGACGTGCCGGGGCGATCAAAAGTGAACGCGCTCGATGCCGAAACATTGCCGGCTGCATCGGTCTGGCGAACCAGAACCGTGTTGGGGCCACCGATGGCGCTGAAAGTACCTGTCCAGGTGCTGCCGTTATCGGTGCTGTATTCGACCTTTGCCCCGGCCTCAAGGCCGGTGACATTGAGCGTGCCGGTCAGGCTGACCGGCGCTGTTGGTGTCCCGATGTTGTCGAGCAGGGCGACCAGCGGTGCCTGGGGGGCCGAATTGTCCAGCGTGTAGGTGACTGTCTGGAAAGTTGTGGAGACGTTGCCTGCCACATCGGTCTGTCGGACTTCGACCAGATAGCTGTCCCCATTGGCGGTTCCGGCCGGAGTCGGCACGGTGTATTGGCCGTTGCTGCCTGCGGCAACGGTCCAGGCGCTCACGGCCGTGCCTGCCGTCACATTCTGCAGGCGGTACTCGACCCGAGCCCCCTGTTCGGCGAAGACGTTCAGTGCGCCGTTGTTGGTCAGCCGATCTCCCACGGTCCCGGAGTCTGTCGCCAGCAAGGCGGTCGGGGCAGAGGGCGCCGTCGTGTCGATGGTGAAGTTCAGCGTATTGCTGCTGGCCGAGGTCGAACCGCCCACTGTCTGGCGGACCATGACCGAGTACGACCCATCCGTCAGACCTGTCAGGGCCACGGTGCCGCCTGTTCCCAGAGGGGCTGCGGCCCAGGTGGTGCCGCCGTCCAGACTGGTTTCAAGGGTTGCGCCCGTGCCGAGACCTGTCAGCTTGATCGTCCCATCCGTGGTGATGCGATCGGCGGGCTGCAGGCCGGTATCGTTGTTCAGCGAGGCCGTGGGGGCCGCCGGAGGGGCCGGCAAGGCCGGCGCTGCCATCGAGCCGTTACCCAGGGTGATGCCACCTGCGGCCGTGTTCAGCGTCACCGCGACGGTGAAGGCGTCGACGCTCTGAACGGGCACGCTGACCGTGGCCGATTTGCTGGTGATGTCCGTGGCCGTCAGCGTGTAGCTGAAGGAGGTGTGGACGTTCGTGGTGGTGTTGACGGCATCGACCGACACCACATCCCCGGCCTGTGCGCCGCTCGGCACCGTGATGGCGATGCTCAGACCCTGAGCCGTGTGGTTGACCGAGTTGATGCTGAAGGCTGTGTTGACCGGGGTGGTTCCTGTCGTGCCGGGGCTGCTGCCGGACCCGCCACTGGCCGCTGCGGCCACGACGACGGTCGCCAAAGCGGCGCCTGCCAGTAGCGTCGAGGTACTGATACCGAGTCCGGCCCCGGTTGCTGCTGATGAGCTGACCGCGCTGCTTGGCAGCGTCGTCATGGGCTGGGACGGCGGCAATGCCATCTCCGCAGCCTGCAGCATGTCCGCAGGGCCGCTGCCGAGCATGGCGAGTTGTCGATCCCCTGAGTCGGCCGCCTGTTCAGTTTCGGAGGCAAGGGTGGGAGTGGCCTCTTCAAGGGGCGCACCCTCGAGTTCACCCTCGGCCTGGATGATTTCCAGCAACTGGCCTGGCTCCTCTCCTGCAATCCGGCGGACCCGGGGCGGATTGCGAGTGACCTGCGTGGCCTGATGGACCCCACTGGGCGCTGCGACTGGCGAGTTTCCATGGGCCGAGGCCCCGGAATGATTCGGAGCCGTCGCATTGACAGTGCGAGGGCTCTGTGTGGGGTCATGAAGGAACTCGTTCATGGTCTGTCTCGGTACGTTGCAGAAGGGGACTCAGCCCCCGGCGCAGGCTGTCTGTGTGCTGTGTGAAGTGTGCGCGATCGGGCGTCAGACTAACCTGAAGTACTGCTTGTAGGAAATTGGGTTGTTGTTGAAGAGTGTCACGAGAATCCGGGGAAAAAAACGGCCCGCCAGGGGCGGGCCGTCTACAGAAGTCCCGGATGAATCGGGGCTGAAGTTTTTTGCCCTGAATCAGGGGGTGGTGGGCAGAACCCGCCAAGCGTCATAGACCGGCAGGTTAGTCGCCAAGTCGAGATGCACAAAGTTCTCCACCAGGTTCGGATTGGTCGCACCGCTTCCCAGTGACGACACGTTCAGAGTCAGACTCGGCACCAGACCCGCTGCGATCGCCGCATCAATGTTTGCCGTGGTGTCGGTAAACACGTATTCGGTGATGTATTCCAAGCCTGTGTAGCCGAGCGTGGTTTGACCATCCTGGGCCAGATGCACGCCACCCGGGGTCAGACCGTCGTTGATGGTGGCCTGCAGGCCGTTGAAGGTGGTGCCCCGATCCCACAGAGGAGTCTTCGATTCAACCAGGAAGGAGATGGTCGACATCCCCGTTCCGGTATGGGCCTGAACGGTCGGCACCGGCCCCATCACGTCATAGCCGGAGGGGGTCAACATGGACGGCGTCACGGTGGTACCCAATGGACTGGACGGATTCGTGATCAGGATGTCGACAGGCTGGCCGGATGTGAGGAAGTCCTCAAAGGTGAAGGTAAACGAACTCTTGGGCGAGTACTGCATCACGTTGTTGACGTCGAGGTACGACTCACGCACCAGGATCGTCTGCTGCACATCGGGCTGGACAATCGGGTTGCCCGACACCGGATCCCTGAACAGAATCTGCCGGATGTTCGCATTCACCGGGTCGACCTGGGTGGTGTTCCAGCCGCCGTTGCCGAGGACGTCGACGATTGCGGAGGTGGCTGTGTCCACCACTGCCCACTCGATGGTCGAATTCAGGTTGGCGTATTGCGCCATGACCGTAACCCCGGAGTAGATCCCCGAGGGGTCGTAATTGACGGCGACCCCGTTGGCATCGAGCGAGGAGAACACGTGGTCGCTGGCTGACTTGCCCGTGTCCGTGAACATCACCTGGGGCGCAGTCCAGACGACATTCGAGTTCGCGGCACCCGTTCCGTCGGTCCCCGTCAGGTTGAAGCTGGTCTGCGTGGGCTGCGAAACATTGCCGGCTGCGTCGATCTGTCGGATCTGGACCGTGTTGAGGCCATACGACGCATGGAACTGGCTCAGCGGTGCCCAGGCATTGGCGGCCACATCGAAGAATTCGGCCCTGGTGGCTTCACCATTGGGGTCTTGCCAGACCAAGTCGGTACGCGACACATTCTGAAGGGTGGCCCCATCGATGGGCAGCAGAACATTCGAGGCGGTATCCAGGATGCTGACCTGAGGTGCTGCGACGAAGTTGTCGATCACGACCGGGAAGTCGATCACGCCCCTGCCCAGCGCGTCGCTCTGCTGCACGTAGTAGAGCATTTGGAAGGGCACGGTGATCTGGGGCACACCGTTGGCATCCGTCGGGAAGAGCACGCCGTTGAAATCAGCCGTCGGCAGTGGCAGAGCCATACCCGAGGTCAGCGGCGTCCAGGTGAACGTCGTGCCCTGGCTGGCTGTTGCGTAATCCAGAAACTGGGTGGGCATTGCGTAGGCAAAGTTCGTCGCACCAATGCTTCCCAGGCCCGCAGCCACGGTGACCGTCAGGTCATTGGACGTGGTGTCGTAGATCACCCCGGAGTCATTGAGCAGTTTCACGTCAGGCCGCGGCGCCGTGCTGCGAATTGTGAAACTCAGTGAGGCATCGGGAGCCGCGTTGGCTGCTTGCGACAACGGATCCAGGGGGTTCAGGCCGTTCCCTGCTGCGTCCACCTGAATCAGATCCAGTCGGTAGTTACCGGCTGCCACACCTGCTGCATTCAGCAAGCTGTCCACACCTCGCTGCACATCCCCTGACAGGGCCGACAACCAGCCACTCGAGACGTTCGAAGCGAGATCGGTGACCTGGTAGAAGAACGTCGATTGGTTCTGCTCAGGGTTGGTGATGATGAATTGTGGTGTCGCAGCTCCGGCCGCGGTCGGCGTGAAGATCCATTGGCCGGTGCCTGGGTCAAACGCACCGCCCTGAGCAGGGTCGAGAGCGATGTCCAGCCGGAAGTTCGGATCGATGTTGTTCTGCTTCGGGGTCTGGGTGTCGACCGTGAAGGTGAACGGAGTGGCAAACGTGGTGATGTTGCCGGCCAGATCGATCGCGCGGGTCTGGAAGCTGAAGGTGTTGGCCTGAAGTGCCGCATTGGAATTGGCGGCGATCAGTGCTGCGATGTCGCTGGTCCAGGTGACTCCGTTGTCGGCGCTGAACTGTTCAACCACATTGGGCAGGCCTTCCGAGTGAACGTCCGGCACCGGTGTGTTGGTGATCAGATCGGCGGACTGCTGCTGTGCGGCATTGAAGTTGTTCGGGTCAAACGAGTCGTTGTTGGCCAGGGAGAACGCCACCGGAACCACAGCCGGAGCGGTGGTGTCCAGGGTGATCATCGGATTGGCCGGATCATCTACCCATGCGCCTGTCACCGGGTCAACGATGATCATGTGGCCCATCAGCACGGTCACTGCATTGCCAGCCTTGTCGGTCTGGGTGATCGAAACAGACCACCGGCCATCGCCGACCAGAGCAGTCAGGTCCAGCGTCGGAACCTGACCAGCCACGACAGAAACGTTCCCGGTTTGTGTCACGGTTGCGCCGGTGGCAGAGCTGACACCGATGACGCTGAATGTCACTGTATCGACGTTGGGGTCGAGATTGGTGAGAGACAGCAGACCGTTGGAGCTGATGCGGTCGGCGTTCGTGCCATACGGATTGGCCGGGTCGAAGGTGTCGACCAGGTTCATCGTCAGGGAGTTGCCTGCGGCAGTCAGCACCGAGGTGTCCTTGACGAAGGCATAGACGGTGTTCTTGGCGTTGCCGGCGATATCCGTGAGGGTGACCGTGGCTGTGTAGGCGCCATCAACCAGCGCCGGATCGGCAGCGATCGAGGCGTTGCCGTTGACGTCAATGGTCAGAGCCCCTGTGCCCACGGTTGCACCGGCAGCGTCGGTCAGGATGTAGCTGCCCGTCGCACCGGTCTCGATGCCCGAGATCGACAGCGCCACATTCGACGAAATGGCATCGGCGCCGGTTGCGACCGCGTTGGCCGGGTTGGCCGTGTCCGTGGTCAGGGCGACCGTGGCCGGGACCAGCGTCGTGTCGAGGGTGATGGCTGCAGTCGTCGTGGTCGCTGCTGCACCGTTGACCAGGTTGCCCGCCTTGTCGGTCTGGGTGAAGGCAACGGTGTAGACGCCATCCGGCACCAGCGTGCGCAGATCCAGGGACACCGTCGCACCGCCGAGGATGACATTGCCCGTGACTGGGGTCGGCAGGGGTTGTCCCGCTGCATCAAGCACCGCATAGGTGATTGCCGCGACATTCGGATCGACGTTGGTCAGTGTGATCGTGCCGTCGAAGGTAATCAGGTCAGTCGTCGAGCCGGCCGGGTTGGCTGCCGCAGCTGTGTCGACGGGCGTGGCCGTCACCGTGGTCAGCGCGGTGTCCTTGACGAAGGTATAGACGGTGTTCTTGGCGTTACCGGCGATATCGGTGAGGGTGACCGTGGTTGTATAGGTGCCGTCAGCCAGAGCCGGATTGGCAGCAATCGAAGCATTGCCGTTGACGTCGATGGTCAGGGCACCCGTTGCTACGGATGTACCGGCGGCGTCGGTCAGGATGTAGCTGCCTGTTGCACCGGGCTCAATGCCCGAGATCGACAGATCGACGGTCTGCGAGATATTGTCCGGTGTGGTGCCGGTGTCTGTGGTCAGAGCCACCGTGGCGGCCACCAGCGTGGTGTCGAGGGTGATGGCTGCAGTTGTCGTGATCGAGCTGCCGTTGACGCCGTTGCCCGCCTTGTCGGTCTGGGTGAAGGCGACGGTGTAGACACCGTCGGGCACCAGCGTGCGCAGATCCAGCGACACCGTGGCCCCGCCGAGTGCGACATTGCCGGTGACTGGGGGCTGCAGCGGCAGGCCCGCGGCGTCGCGCACTTCAAAGGTGATTGCAGCAACGTTCGGGTCGATGTTGCTTAGGGTGATCGTGCCGTTGTTGGTGATCAGATCCGTCGTTGAGCCAGCCGGGTTGGCGGCAGCAGCCGTGTCCGTCGGTGTCGCCGTCACTGTGGTCAGTGCAGTGTCGATGATCACATCGACAACCTGTTCAGCGGAGGGCAGGCTCAGCCCAGCCGGATCGCGGGTGTTGACGTAGACGGTGTAGAGCCCATCTGTCACCGGCAGGCCGGCAAGAGTCATCTCGGCAACCAGATCCAACGTACCCGTACCGTTGGTCAAGGCGAACGGACGGAAGGTGATGCCATCAGTCGACCAGGCTGCTGTGGTCGAGGTGCCGCCAAATGCGGTGTCCGTGATGCTGATCAGGGCGCTATTGGTGACGACAGCGGCCGGGGCGGTTTCCAGGGTGCCGGTGTCATTGACACTGAGAATCGGCGGGGTGCCACCAGCCTGCAGATCAAAGATCAGCGCAGGGACGGCCGGATCAAAGGCGGACACATTGCCGGCCAGGTCGGTCTGACGCACCCAGACATTGTTGATTCCGTTGACGGCATTGAAGCTGGTCGACCAGGTCAGCACGCCACCGACCATCGTGCCGTATTCAATCTGAGCACCAGCCTCCACGGTGCCGAGGACCTTGACCGAACCGGCGGTGGTGATGTTGTCACCCGGGATGCCGTTGTCACGCACAAGTGCCAGACCCAGCGGGGCCACCGTGGTGTCCAGCGTGTAGGAGAAGGTCTGCGCAGCGGAGGCGTTGCCGGCCTTGTCAAAGGCGGTCACCGAGACCGTGTAAGCACCATCAGCGCCCACCGGCGGGGATGGAATCGTGAAGACGCCTGTGCCTGCATCCAGGATGGTTGAAGCAGCAGAAGTCTGGCCGTTGACGGTCAGGGTGTACTCGATACGGTCGAGGTTGGCGTCGGTCGCGGTCAGGCTGATGGAGCCATCCGCGGTGATCTTGTCGCTCAGCGGAGCGATGGCCGAGGCCGTGTCGTTGATCAGTGCCGGAGCTGTCGAGATGGTCGGAAGAGCGCCGTCAAAGACGAAAGTGGTCGACGAATTGGTGATGTTGCCGGCCAGATCGACGGAATGAGTGGCGATGGTGTACGTGGTGCCATCGGCCAGGGTCATGCCTGCGGGCAAGGCCAACGCCACGGTGGAGCCAGCGGTGCCTGTCACGGGCAGCCAAGTTGCCGGGTCAAAGGCCGGAGCCACGGCTGCGGTGGCGAGGGTGTACCAGGTCTGGAAGGCATTGGCGTCCAGCGTCACATTGAAGTTGCCGTTGGAGATCAGGTTGGCGCCATTCAGGCCCGACTGACCTGCCACGGGCAATTCGGCCGAGGGGGCCGTGTTATCGATGATCAGGTTCTGGACTGTGGAGGTCTGGGTGTTACCCGCTGCATCCGTTTGGGTAACCGTCAGCGTGTAAGCGCCATCAGTCAAGCCGGTCAGGGCAATGGTGCCCGCGCCGTTGCCCGCGTTGGTCACTGTGCCTGGGATCGCCGTGCCTTGGGCATTCGTCAGGGTGTAGCTGACGGCGGCACCGGCTTCGAGGCCGGCAACGCTGACGCTGCCATTGGCGCTGGAGACCACGACATCAGTCCCAGTGCCGCCTGTCGGATCGGCCGCATCCACCAAGGTCAGGGTTGGCTGGGCAACCGTGTTGTCAAACAGCGCGCTGACTGTGGTCTGGCTGGTGGCCGCATTGCCGGCCGCATCGCGAATCGATACCTCGGCCGTGTACGTCGTGCCATTACTCAGTGCTGCAGTCTGGCCAAAGCTAAAGGCCTGACCTGTGGCCAGTGCATTGCTGACGCTGGCGGCATCGGGGTAGGTGAAGGTCAGCGTCTCGACAGTGACCAGACCTTGCTTCAGAACCACGGTGACCGTGTCGCCGACAGCCAGAGCTGTGGCTCCGGTCACGTTGCTGAAGGACATCGAGCCGGACAGCAGACTGGGCGTGGCCGGGTTGTAGGTCAGCGGATTGAGCACAGGCAGAGCCGGTGCAGTCAGGTCAACCCCGAAACTCAGCGGCGTGGAGAGATTGCCTGCGGCATCCAACAGCGTTGCCACGGCGTCGTAGTTCACGCCTTGGGTCAGCGCGGTTTGCGGGGTGATCGTCAGTGCCGAGGTCAGCGAGCTGATCAGCAGCGTTTCGATGACCGGGGTGCCACCCCCAACCGGAGTCAGGGTCAAAGTAAGCGTGTCACCGACCGCGATATCTGCCGGCAGGTTGAGCGTGAAGTTCGGATGGAGCGGGTTGGTGGCCTGAATGCTGTAGGCCGTTGGCGCCGACGGGGCCAGCGTGTCCAGGGTCAGGCTGATCGGTGACTTCAGGCTTTTGCCGGACTGCAGGCTGTTGCCAGCCAGATCAGTCTGGGTCAGATCGACGGTGACCACCGCTCCGGAGGGAATCGGCGCACCGTTGTACGAGACGGTGGCAGTGTGATTGATCGCATCGAGAACGACTGTTCCGGCGACCGGTGCGCTACCGGCAACGGTATAGAGGGCGGTCAGTGTGTCGATGTTGGGGTCCAGGCCAGGGACCTGAATCGTCGTGCTGTTGCTCCTGGCACCTGGGGCCAGAATCAGGTCAACGCCGGTCGTTCCAGTAGTGGCGGAGGTGAAGGGGCTGATCACCGGGTCGACAAAGACGCTGAACGGTGCGCTGGTTTGCCACGTATTGCCCGCCATGTCTTCCTGGTAGACCACGATCGAGTGCTGACCGGGGCTCAGCGGCGTCGGGGTCGCGACCGAGGTCAGCGGCAGGCCTGCTGCATCCTTGGCTTGCAAGGTGAAGTCATTGCCGTCGACCACGTAGTGCACCAGGTACACCGACGCATCGAGATTGGCAAAGCTCAGGTTGCCATCGGCTGTGTAGGTCACGCCGCCGACCGTGGCGCCGGCCGGCTGGTTTGCCTTTTGGAGAACCGTCACAGTCGGTGCGACCAGACCCGCCGCGCCGAGGTTGTCGCGGTCATAGGTGACGGTCTGTACCGGGCCACCATTGGGGTGAGCCGCATCGAACAGTTGAACGTTGACGGTGTGGGCACCGTTGGTGGTCGCAGACGGGATCGTGGCGATGCGATCACCCGTGGCTGCATCCACCGTGAAGCTGGCGCTGTTGATCGTGACCGGAGGAGTCCCATCCAGGACGTATTGCAGCGAGGTGATGGATGGATCGTTGATGGTGACAGTGATCGTTCCATCGGTCGTGTACACGGTCGAAGTGGCCGGATCTTCGATGGTGCCGGTGTCCTTGACCACGATCGACTTGGCTACAGCCCAGTTGTCGATCGTCAGCGCGCTCGGCGATGTGTAGGTGGTGAGGTGTCCCGCTGCATCGGTGTACGCCACCTCAAGGGTGTATTGACCGTCGGTCACGCCACTAAAGGTATAGATGTGCGTGGCCGGGTCACTGCCGGTGGCCGGAATCGACTGCTGGCCGGCCTTGAGCGTCACCGTGGCGCTGCCGCCGGCAGCCAGCACGTCTGCAGGCAGATTCTTCAGCTCGACAGTGAAGTCACTGGTATTGGGCGTGACGGCGGCGGCCGATGTGGTGACGATGTCTGTCGCCGCATTGGGCAGAGGCGGTGCTGTGTCCAGAGCGACCGTGCCGGCGGACGCGAATGCGGTCGTCGTGTTGCCCGCTGCATCGGCGTAGGTGATGCGGGCCGAGTAGCTACCTTCGGCCAGATTGATAAATGTGTGGCTGGACGCTCCGGTTGCGGTCCCAACCACAGTACCTGCTGCGTTCAGCAGTTCGATTTGAATCGTGGTTGTCGCGACATCGCTCGGCACAGACGTGCCCAGGTCGACCGTCACACTGCCTGTGCCTGCACCGGTGCCGACCTGAGTGAACGTGGTGGTCGCTGTTGCGGCTGGAGCGATCGTATCCAGCGTGGTCGCGGTGGAGTACGACGAGGCGTTACCGGCGGCATCCTTGTAGGTCACCTTCAGGGTGTAGGCGCCATCGGCCACACCAGCGGCTGTATAGGTGTTGCCGGTGGAGCCGCTGCGGGTCAGGGTGATCGGTGTTGTGCTGCCACTGGGGGTCAGCTCGACGGTGACCGTAGAGGCATCACTCGGCACGCTGCTCAGGTTGACGCTGAATGCAGAGCTGCCGGCTGCCGACTTGGTCGATGAAAAGGCAACGGTCTGTCCGGTCGGCGGGGTCGGGGCCGTGGTATCCGGAGCAGCCGGAGCCGGAGCTGCGCCACCACCACCGCCACCACCACCGGCCAAACCCAGTACGGCCACGCCGCCACCTGCGGCATAGGCCCACATTGGGACACCGCCGCCTGCAGCGGCGGCTGCGGGTGCGGCAGCTGTTGGGGCCGCCGCTTCAACTGGAGCTACTGCAGGGGCTGCAGGTGCGGTGGCTTCTGCGCCTGAAGTCGGAGGCACGGCCGCTGCAGCTGGCTGATCGTCGGTCTGGCCGGCCTGGGCTGTGGGTGCAGCCACATCAGAAATGTCTTCGGCATCGACATCGTCTGCGCCCTCAGCACGAATCTTCTTGGCTGCGACACGTTGTGTCAGGGGACGTGCGACTTCAGCGGCGTGCTGCGCTGCTGCAACGGTTCCGGCAGCGTTTTGCGGGGAGGTCGTTGCGCGGGGAGCAATGTCCCTGATGGCGGACTGCGTGGGTTGCACCTCATGAACGGAGGCGGATGGCTGCGCTGTTGCGTTATCGCGATCGTTGAAGGACTCGTTCATGGAAAGCTCGACTGATTTGACGTTGATGGATTCGGCCATCCGCGGTACTGCGGCATCACGGGAGACCGATGGATGGCAATGAACCTAATCTAGAAAGATTCGGGTGATTGAAGGATTAAGAAATGCTCACTAAATCTCGCTGTGGGCTGGAAGTTCACCGCAATCCTCTGATCCTTCGATCTTCGCGGCAGCCCTTACATGACGGACAAGGCTACCCCGCAGGGGCTCCGACATGCCGTAAGACTCGTGAGCAAGTGTGTATCGGGCAAAAAAACGGCCTGTCGAGGCAGGCCGTTGAGAACTAGTTCAGCTTAAGCGTTGTCAAGGTGTTGCATTAAGGCAAATGCACGACCTGCCAGGGTTCGAATGCCGACCGTGCATTCACGCTGAAGTCGAGTGTTGTCGGGCCACTCAGGGCGCCTGTTACGGATTCGATATTCAGCGTCAGCGACGGAGCCAGAGTTCCTGCAGAGGCCGCACCGGCAAAAGAACCTGCAACCTGTTCAGTGAACTGATACTCGATGAGCCACGTTCCATCGCCGCGCGGCCCCAGATGCCACTGACCATCCATCGAGAAATGCGACAGAGTGGGGTTGGTCCCATCGTTCACTGTATAGCTCGAAGCAGGTGCGCCGGTCAGTGGAGACAGGGTCGCACCGCCCAGATCCATCGGAGCCTTGACGTAGGCTGCGGTGCTGAAGCCGGAGAAAGTGGGCTCGCTGATCAGAACCACGAAACTGGCCGTGGCATTACCCACTGCAGGCTCAAACAGCTGGGCTTGCAGGGGTTGAGCCGGGAAGAGTGTGACCGGTGCCACGTCCTCCCACATGTACTGCACCGAGACGTTGGCCGAGTGATCGTCGAACATCGTCACGTTGTTGGGTACGTCTTCACGGATCGTCAGGGTTTGCAGGCCAGGCATGGCACTGGTTCCCAGCAACTGTATGTCGTATGCCGTTCCGTTGGCGTTGGCCACGGCGGGAGCCCAAGTCATGCCGCCGTCCATGGAGTAGCTAATCGTGCCGCCCAAGGTAGACGGGGTGACTGACATGATGCCGGTACCGCCGCTGAAGATGTGGTCGGTGGTCGACAGGCCGTTGTCGATTGCCGCCCAGTTGATGGTCGGGAGTGTGGCGATGCCCGTGGAACCCGCTACGAAGGCACCCAAATTGGCTGGATCAGTGCTGTAGCCCTGCAGGTCGAAGCTAATGGCCGATGTGGCGGTGTTGCCTGCGGTGTCCGTTTCCTGGATAAGCAGGGACTGAACGCCGGCTACCGGAACGTACTCGGCCATTGAATGGAATGTCGTTCCGCCGTCCAGACTGAATTGCACAGCGGGCTGGACGAGTTCCAGGGCTTGCGGAGTGATCGTCAGCAGCGAGTTGTGAACGATCGCGGCGCCCCCCGTTGCCGGGGTCCAAGCGGGGTCGTCTACGGCAAGAATTGCCCCGCTGACGGTATCGCTAATCGAAATGACACCGGGATTTGGATTGGTGACGCTGTTGTATAGAACCGGCGCGACATTGTCGATCTCAGCGGTCAACTGTATCGGCGCTGACATGTTGCCTAGAGCATCAGTTTGCTGAACGAAGAAGTTCGATACAAAGGGCGTCAAGGCCATATTGTCCTGAACACCTGCCGCAGGCTGGCCGGTCGCCTGATCCAGCCATGTAATGGTGGTCGGTTTGGGGATCGGTACACCGGGTACCAAGGCCATGCCGTTCCAGAATGCGTCGAAATACTGCACTGTTCCGCCATCCTCGCTGGGCGACAGATAGGCGAGCGATGTCAAACCTGTGACGAGGCGGTTCCCGGAGTTCGAAATAGTGAAGGTGTCCGGGCGGGCGATCGGGTCTGCCGCCAAGGTGTCGATGGTCAGATGCACCGTGGCGACGTTTTGCAGAGGGGTTCCTGCAGCAAAGGCGGTGATGGGGTCCACACCGTTTCCGGCGGCATCAACCTGAGTCATTTGCACGGTCAGGCCTGCGCCCGGTGTGGCCCCGTAGATGCCAACGAGTGCACTCAGATCCAGGTTCATGGTCAGAGCGTCACCCATGGCCCAGGAACTTCCGCTGGCAACATTTGTTGGCGTGTTCAGAACATTACCCGCGCCATCGGTGATCAGATAGAAGAGTTGAGCCGGGGCGTTTGGATTGTTCAGATCACCGCCAGTAGCGTTCACCACTACGGATCCATCGGTGATGAACCCGTTGAGCATCTGCCCAGCCATCATTTTTATCGCTGTCGGTGTCAGTGTCAGCGGTGCGTTGGTGGTATCCAGCGTGAAGCTCAGGTCAACGCCTGGCTGCGCTACATCCTTGACGGGGGTGCTGTTGCCCGCAGCGTCGACGGCAGCAGCTGTCAGCGTATAGCCGCCATCCAGCGAGCTTCCTGCGGGCAGAGTCGGAAAGTCGGCCGCTGTGGGTGCCGGTAGCACGAAATCCTTGGCGGTGGCGGGTGCGCCGACGACGATCGAGGCTGCACCTGCAGCCGCCGCCAGTGTCAGCGGGTTGCTGATATGAGTCACGCCATTGATATCGACCAGCGTGTAGCTGTAGGCCAGATGGTCCAGGTGGGGGTCGTCGACGCTCAGCGAGACCATGGCGGTGTTGGTCAGCCGATCGCCGTTCACGCCGGAGTCCATCACCAGATTGGAGCCCATCACTACAGCCGGAGCAGTGGTATCGAGGGTGAAGGTCGTGGAGCCGTTGGCGGAGAGGTTGCCGGCGGTGTCGGTCTGACGGATCAGGACGGTGTAGGCGCCGTCGACGGTGGGTACCGGGGCGGTGGCGGACCAGGTGGTGCCGTTGTCGATGCTGTACTGGACGGTGGCGCCGGCTTCGACGAGGCCCGGGGCGGCCAGGGTGGCGACGTTGGTGAGGCCATCGGTGGCCGAGGCGCCGGAGTCGGTGGCCAGGGCCACCGTCGGGGCGACCGGAGCGGTGGTATCGAGGGTGAAGGTCGTGGAGCCGTTGGCGGAGAGGT
>DALYHR010000004.1:0-22179 GCA_031970775.1 Burkholderiaceae bacterium
CCAATTATTCGGCATCAATAAACTCCCCAAAGCCACTAACACGCACGGCGTTGCGACCGTTGTTCTTGGCCTCGTACAGCCCACGGTCGGCTGCATGCAGCGCCGTGGCAACGTCCTCCATGCGCTGATCGAGCGGGCTGACGCCGATGCTGGCCTCTACCTGTAATTTGCGGCCCTGCCAGCTGAACACCCCATCCTGGATCGAGCGCCGTAGTTGATCGGCCAGCCGTGCCGCATCGGCCGTGTCACAGCCAGGAAGTAGCACCGCAAACTCGTCACCGCCGATACGACCGATCATGTCGGCAGCACGCACGCTCTGGGACATCAGCCGAGCCACCCCGGTCAGAACTACGTCGCCTGCGGCATGCCCCCAGGTGTCATTGATCGTCTTGAAGTGATCGATGTCGAGATAGAGCAGCGTGGCCTTGCCGCCGGGCTTACTACGCAGCGCAGCGAGTTGACAGTTGACCATCGACTCGAAGGCACTGCGATTAAGCAGTCCGGTCAGCGCATCGTGGGTCGCCATCCAGGAGAGGCGATCGCGATCGTTGCGCTCCTGTGTGATGTCGGTTAGCAGCCAGACCAGCCCGGCGCGAGCATCGTTGAGGTCCGCAGGACTGACCTGCACCCGTCCCCAGAAAGTGCTGCCATCGCGTCGACGGAACTCGAATTCGCCCACCGATCCGCGATAACTGGCTTCGGTAGCACAGATCAGCGGAGTCAGCTCGGGCTGATGCAGGAGGCTCTGCGGCGTCATGCGCAGGATCTCCTCGATGCGATAGCCCAACAGCGCCGCCCAATAGTTGCTCACCAGCTCGAAGCGCTCCTGACGGATCAGCGCGATACCGATGGGCGCTGTTCGAAAGACCGCTCCCATGCGTCGCAGCGACTGGGACTGCCCCTGCACCAGATCACGTCGCTTCAACAAGGCATCACGCAGCGCGCGCACCTGTACCTCGACCCAGACCGTCATGGCCACGCCGGTCAGGATCACTGCGATCACCACGGGCCAGACCAGCCCGCGTCCGTAGGGTGCCGGCACCCAAGCCAGAACCGAACCGGTCCCGAACAAGGCCAGACCCAGGCCGATCAGGCCGGATCTCCACGGCAGCCGTTCCAGTCTCGCTGTATTCAACGGCATGCGAATCTCCCTAGTCTTCTGTTACTGCGAGTATCAGCATAGCGTTCTCCTCCCCGGACAGTCTGAAGCCCTCTTCAGCTTCGACTCAAGGCCCAGGCCCTCCCCCCGAACAGGGCCCCCAGCAAGGCACAACCACTGGCGACCCAGAAGATGGCGCTATAGCCGTAGTGATGGCCGATCCAGCCGCCCCCGAGGCTGCCGATCACCCCGGGCACCCCATAACCCAGCGCCGAGTACAACGCCTGTCCCCGCGCCCGCAGACGCCCGGGGAAATGAGTCTGGATCAGGGCCACGCTGGCCGTATGCTGCGCCGCAAAGGTCAGCGCATGGCTGGCCTGCACCAGCATCAGCACGATCAGGTGCTCGCCGGCCCAGGCCGTGATGCCAAACCGCAGCGCGGCCACAACCGCGGCGATCACCAGCCAGCGGTGGGCATGACGACCGATATCGCTGCGTTGCCAGACGAACCAGCCGATCTCGACGATCACCGACACGCCCCAGGCCCAGCCGATCACCGCCGGCCCGTGTCCATGCGAACTCAGGTACAGCGAGAGGAATCCGTAGAGCGCCATGTGGGCCAGCACAGTCAGCGCGATGCCCCCCAGAGCCCAACGCACTACCGGCCGAGCCAGGACCGGACCGATCGGCGGAACGGGCTCATCCGCCCCAGGGCCTTGGGCTGCTGCATCGTGCTGCAGCGGCGCCCAGCGACTAAACAACCCGGTCAGTGCCAAAACAGCCAGAAACGCCAGCGGAAACGAACCCAGTCCGGACCGTTCAAACCAGGCTCCGGACAGCAGCACGCAGACCAGAAAACCGATCGAGCCCCAGACACGAATACGCCCGTAGGCCCGCGCATCGATACCGCTGTCGCGACTGACGATCTGGCTGACCACGGCGTCTCCCAGCGACATGATGCCGCCGTTGGACAGGAAGATCAGCGCGGTCACCGCAGCCAGCCAGAACAGGGCATCAGGGCGCTGGCCGGTCAGCCCGAGTTGCCGGGGTACCTCGGGCGGCACCAGCAGCAAAAGGGCGACGACAAGCGTCAGCGTGCAGGCGATCCGGATCAGCCGGACACGCTCGCCGCTGCGATCAGCCAGCCAGCCCCAGAGATAGGGCACGCCCATGCGCGTCAGCCCGGGCACCGCAGCCATCACGCCCAGACCGACCGGCCCGATCGCCCAGACCTGCTGAAACCACAGCGGGGCATAGAGATTGAACAGGCCTACCGAAGCGAAATAGCCTGCCGACAGCGCCGCAAAGGCCGGATGGACACGCCGCAGCATGGTGCGGCTGCCGGTCAGCGAGCCTGGTCGGGCAGATGGGCCGCCAGCGTGGGCGTCCCGACCCGCACATCGCCGCACTGAGCGCGGTGGCGCAGGGCCAGATCGATCAACACCAGCGCCAGCATTGCCTCGGCGATCGGTGCGGCACGAATGCCGACGCAGGGGTCGTGACGGCCGTGGGTTTCGACGACCGATTCAGCACCGTCGATGTCGATCGAGCGACGCGGCAGGCGGATCGAGCTCGTCGGCTTGATCGCCACCTTGACCACCAGATCCTGGCCGGTCGACAACCCGCCGAGCGTTCCGCCCGAGTGATTGGAAGCGAAACCCTGCGGCAGCAGTTCGTCACCATGTTGGCTGCCGCGCTGACGCACCACATCGAATCCGTCGCCGATCTCGACGCCCTTGACCGCATTGATGCCCATCATCGCGTAGGCGATCTCGGCATCGAGCTTGTCAAACAGCGGCTGGCCGAGGCCAACCGGCACATTCAGCGCCTCGACCCGCAGCGCAGCGCCGATCGAGTCACCCGACTTGCGCAGCGCATCCATCGCAGCCTCCAGGGCTTCGATGCGAGCCGAATCGGCCGTGGCGGCAAAGAAGGGGTTGGCGCCGATCTGGCTCCAGTCCTCGACCGGAATCGTCATATCGCCGATGGCGGTCATGCAGCCGCGCAGCTCGGTGCCGTACTGCTCGCGCAGCCACTTGCGAGCCACCGCGCCAGCCGCCACCATCGGGGCCGTCAGCCGGGCCGACGAGCGACCGCCACCGCGCGGATCGCGCAGCCCGTACTTGTGCCAGTAGGTGTAGTCAGCATGACCGGGGCGGAAGCTGCGTGCAATGTTGCCGTAGTCCTTGCTGCGCTGATCGGTGTTGCGGATCAGCAGGGCAATTGGCGTGCCGGTGGTACGGCCTTCGTAGACGCCGGAGAGGATCTCGACCGCATCGGGCTCGTTGCGCTGAGTCACATGCCGACTGGTGCCCGGGCGGCGACGGTCCAGTTCAGGCTGAATGTCAGCTTCCGACAGCAGCAGGCCCGGCGGGCAGCCATCGATCACACAGCCGATCGCGGGGCCGTGGCTTTCGCCGAAGTTGGTGACAGTAAAGAGCGTGCCGAAGGTGCTGCCGGACATCGAAAAAAACTTTCGGGATCTAAATTCAGAAACGGGAAGGACTCAAGTGACGACGACGCAATGCTTCAGGCAGAGGCCTGACCATTTGGTGCAGCTGCCGTCGCATCCAGATCAGTCGCGGGGGTGCCGTCCTGCTCGGGCGGCCAGTCGCGGATGTAGGCCTTGAGCATGCGGTTCTCGAAGTCCTGCGCGTCGACCACCGCCTTGGCGATGTCGTGGAAGGAGATGACGCCCATCAGATCGCTGTCGTTGAGCACCGGCATGTAGCGGCAGTGGCGGCCGAGCATCATGCGGCGAGCCTCATCGATTTCGGTCAGCGGCGAGCAGACCAGCGGATCGGAATCCATGGCCGAGCGCACTCGCACTTCGCCCAGCGTGCCGCCATTGCGAGCCAGCGCATTGAAGATTTCGCGGAACGTCAGGATGCCGGTGACGCGTTCATACTCGATCACCACCAGCGAACCGATGTCGTGCTCGGTCATGGTCTGAACCGCATCAAACAAATGCTGATCCGGGTGAACGGTATAGAGGGCATGGCCCTTCACTCGCAGAATGTCGCTGACATGCATGTTCGTATCCTTCCAACCAGTAACCTGACACGGGACGGAATGCCCTGTCCCGGGGCGTCCGTGCAATATATCTCAGCCACTGCCTGATCCATGACCGCCCCGAACGCCTTTTCTTCCTGCCCTCCCCTGGCCCGTCCGCCGGTCGTGCTGGTTCATGGAGCCCTGAATGACCCTCGGGTCTGGCAACCGACCCTTGAGCGTCTGCAAGCCTCGGGCTGGACGGTCCTGACCCCGGCGCTGCCCGGTCATGTCCCGAGCCCCGAAGGCGCGGGCAAGCCAGCCGCCATGCCGACTCATCTGCGCGACACCGCCCGCCTGCTGCGGCAGCACCTGGCCGATCAGGGCGTGGGCTCGGCCCTGTGGGTCGGCCACAGCATGGGCTCGCTGATCGCCCTGGAGGCGGCGGGCATGGATGTTCCCGACAACTCGCCATCGCATACGGCGCATCGGGTCCTCGGTCTGGTGCTGGTCGGTACGGCCTGGCCGATGCGTGTCACGCCTTCGCTGCTGGAGATGGCGCGCAACGACCCGGCGCGTGCCATCGAGGTGATCAGCGGCTATTCGCATGCGCGACGCGAGCCGGAGCTGCTCCAGAAGACCGCTGCGATGATGCGTGACGTGCTGGCCTGCGGCCGCTTCGCGGCGGGCAGCACCGGTCAGCCTGCCCTGAATCTGCTGGAACACGATCTCGGACTGTGCGATGGCTATCGCGACGGTTTCGAGACTGCAGCCCGGATCCGCTGCCCGAGCCGGATCATCGCCGGCCGGATGGATCGCATGACACCGGCCGATCAGGCCCTGGAACTGGCCGAGGCGCTGGGGGCCCCGATCGAAACACTCGAGGGCGTGGGGCACACCCTGATGCACGATGACCCGCACGGCTTTGCTGCCGCCTTGATCCGGGCCCTGGACCAGATCAGCCCTGCGGCACAAGGCACTGAGCCAGCGTGAGGCGCGTCAGACCCGACTGATGATTGAGCGCTTGCAGCTCCGGGCTCTCGGCATCCAGCACCAGCGGGGTCATCAACGGGCCCACCACGGTCGTGGCGGGCTCCACCAGCAGAACATGGCGAGGCTCGCCAGCCTCGTCGAGCCGGGCGACCCAGTCCAGCTCGATCAGCAAGTCCAGCACCGGTTCGGTGCCCAGCCGATCCATGCCGACCCGGGTCGATAGCACCCCCAATGTCAAACCGCTGTGCGGCTGCTCGCGGGCCATCGCCAATTCGTTGAGCAGCGCCAGTGCCAGACGGAAGCGATCGCCGGGGCGATCGAGATCGAAACGGGGTGCGGTTCCGTCCAGACTCGGCGCACTCGACACCAGCACCGCGCCGCCCAGCACGATCGACCAGCTCAGGTACAGCCAGATCAGGAAGATCGGCACCATGGCAAAGGCCCCGTAGATCGTCGCGTAGGTGGTGACCTCGCCGAGATACCAGCCCATCAGCCGCTTGGCGATCTCGAAGCCGAGCGACACCAGCACCCCGCCGATCAGGGCATGCCGCGCACGCACATGGGTGTTGGGTACGAAGCGAAACAGCGCCGCCACACCGAGAGCGAACAGGCTGAACTCAGCCACTTCCATCAGGAGCTGCACCCCCCAGGTCGGAGCATGCACCCAGCCCTTGGAGGCCGTGATCGCAAAGGACGTCAGACTCAGGCTCAGCGCCAGCAGTAACGGCCCCAGCGTCAGCGTGGCCCAGTAGATCAGCACCTTCTGCCCGAGCGGCCGTGGCTTGCGCACATGCCAGATCGCGTTGAGCGTACGGTCGATCGTCAGCATCAGCGACAGCGCCGTCAGCCCCAGCACGACCAGACCCACGCTGCCGAGCCGATGCGCCTTGCTGGAGAACTGCGTCAGCGTCTGCATCACCGGCCGGGCGATGCTGTCGGGGATCAGGTTCTGAACCAGATAGCCCTGCAGCTGCGTTTCAAAGCGGGAAAACATCGGAAAGGCGCTGAACAATGCCAGCGCCACGGTCAGCAGCGGCACCAGCGAGATCACGCTGGTGAAGGTCAGACTGCCCGCAATCACGCCCAGGCGCTCCTCACGAAAGCGGCGGCGAATCACGTTGATCGAGAAGCGCAGCGTCTGCCGCCAGCCCGGCCTTGGCGTGGCCCGGACCGGCTCGACCGGGGGGGCAAGGTCAGTAGTCATGCGGTCTATCATGCCAAAGATGAGCGCATCCAACCCCCTTGATCTGCCGACCGCGCAGGCTGCCCGGCCTACCCCGGCAGTCGCAGCCAGCCGGCTGCTCGCCCTGAGTCTGTGCCTGGCCTTGATCGCGCTCGGAGTGCTCTGGGAACTGCTGCTGGCCCCGACCGGCCGGGGCACGTTGGCGCTGAAAGTGTTACCGCTGCTGCCAGCGCTGCCAGGGCTGTGGCGTTATCGGCTCTACACCGCACGCTGGCTGTCGCTGCTGGTGTGGCTCTATGCCCTGGAAGGGTTGACCCGAGGTTTCAGCGAAGCGGGGTTGTCCGGTCAACTGGCGCTACTGGAAGTCGCGCTGGCCACGGCGTTGTTCGGGGCCTGTGCCTGGCAGGTGAGGTTGCGACTGCGCAACCGCCTGCCCGCCTCTGTGGTGGAGCCCGGTCATGCCTGAGCTGATCTCGACCCTGCGCTCGATCGTCGGCGCCCCCCACGTGCTGGATCCGGCCGACCCGGGCACTGATCTCAGCGCCTATACGCTCGACTGGCGCAAACGCTATCAGGGCCGCGCCCGGGCGGTGGTCAAACCGGGCACCCCCATCGAGGTGGCCGAAGTGGTACGGCTGTGTCATCGACTCGGGGTAGCGATGGTGCCGCAGGGCGGCAATACCGGGCTGGTCGGCGGCGGCGTGCCCGACCAAAGCGGTCGACAAGTGGTGATCCATTTGGGTCGACTCAACCGGGTGCGCCGCATCGACAAGGCCAATCTGACGATGGAAGTCGAGGCCGGTTGTGTGCTGGCACAGGCGCAGCAGGCCGCCATGGCAGCCGGATTGATGTTGCCGCTGAGCCTGGCCTCGGAAGGCAGCTGCACGATCGGCGGCAATCTGGCCAGCAATGCCGGCGGCACGCAGGTGCTGCGCTATGGCAATGCCCGTGAACAATGCCTGGGCATCGAAGTGGTGACCCCGGAAGGCTCGATCTGGCACGGCCTGCGCGGTCTGCGCAAGGACAACACTGGCTACGACCTGCGCGATCTCTACGTCGGCAGCGAAGGCACGTTGGGCGTGATCACCGCTGCGGTGATGCGTCTGCAGCCAGCCCCGATCGGGGTGGTCACCGCGCTGGCCACCTGCGGCGATCTGGTCGATGCCACTGATCTGCTGGTGCGGGCACAGGCCCGCTGCGCCATGACCTTGTCCGGGTTCGAAGTCATGAACCGCACGGCCGTCGAGCTGGTGCGCCGCCATTTTCCGAGTCTGACCCAAGGCATTCCCCCGGCCGACTGGACGGTGCTGATCGAGCTGTCCGGGCCGACCAGCGAAGGCATGACCCGGCTGCAGCTCGAGGAGCTGATGGCCGACTGCCTGGATCAGGGACTGATTGACGACGGATTGATTGCCGTGTCAATGCAGCAGTCGCGCACCTTCTGGCATCTGCGTGAAGCCATCTCGATGGCGCAGTCGCAGGAAGGACTCAACATCAAGCACGACATCTCGTTGCCGATCTCGGCCATCGGTGAATTCGTCGCCCACACCGACGCAGCGATCGCCCAGCGTGTTCCCGGGGTCCGCATGGTCACTTTCGGGCATCTCGGCGACGGCAACCTGCACTACAACGTCCAGGCCCCCACGGGTCAGGATCCGGCGGAGTTCCTGCGCAGTCGCGAAGCGGAGATCAATGCGCTGGTCTACGACGCCGTAGGGCATCGGGGTGGGTCCATCTCGGCCGAACACGGCATCGGACAGCTCAAGCGGGAGGAGCTGCGCCAGCGACATGACCCGATCGCACTGGCGCTGATGCAACGGATCAAGTCCGCACTCGACCCGAGCAACCTGATGAACCCGGGCAAGGTGCTTTGAGGGGTCGACGGGGCCTCAGAATCGCTCGCGCATGCGAACGAAGGTGGCAAACCGCGGCAGCCCGGACGGCGTCAGTCCCCGATAGCGGTAAGTGATCTCGCTGCCGATCGGCGGCGGGTCGTCGCGCAGGGCATCGCTCAATCCGGAGCCCACCGAGAACTCCCGACCATCGTCGCTTCGAACCCGCAGGGCCCCCAACCGCCCCTGATGCCTGCCCTTGCCCGGCAGATGAGCGATCACCACCGCTTCGGCGTCGTGCCGCGGCTTGAGCTTGATCAGCACGCCGTTGCGACCCGTCACGTACGGGGCATCGGCCCGGTGCAGCACCAGCCCTTCCCCGCCTTGGGCGACCACCTGCTGAAGGTGCGTCGAGAGGGCGGCGACATCGGCAAGCTCGCGCTGTTCAACCGCCCGAAGCATCGGCCAGTTCACGGCGGCCACCTGCTCGACGATCTGCCGCGCCCTCTGCTCGAACGGGCCGAGGGCGCCGGGCAATTCGAAGATCAGATACTGCAGCTCGCCCCAGCGCGAATCGGCCGGATCGGCTCGACGAAGCAGGCTGCCGAGTTCGTCGAAACGTCCACGCCCCAGCCAGAGCTCGCCATCCAGCGCCACCCCGGCCGGCAGGCGCCGCAAAAACTCCGCCGGCACCGGCACGCGCTGACCGCTGCGATGCCAGAGCGTCTGTCCGTCCCAACAGGCGCGAACGCCATCGAACTTCTCGCTGACCAGGAAACCCGTCGGATCGATCGGGCCTTCAGCCTCAATGGCCAGCAGCAGCTCGGGGGCCCCTGGCGAGGGCCGGGCCCAGAGCCAGCCTGGCGTCAGCACCGCTGCCAGCATCAAGGCCCCCGATCCGAGCGCGTTGCGCCGATTCAACGCACTCATCCGAGGCGGGTGGAGGTCACGGGACGTGGAATTCCGGTTCATGATGCAACTCCCTGGATTCATGGCACCCGTCAACCCCGTTCCCAAACTCAGAGTCCGTCGGGCTGCAGGCCGGCTCAGTGTGAGCGCGCCTACAGATCCGACCCCGAGGCGGCCCACTTACCGCTGCTGCCGTGTCGGAAAAACGGACTGATAATGCCCCGACACATTTATCAACAAATGCCGTCCCTCGGAACGCCTCAGGCATGCCCAAGAGCAATCTGACCCGCTGGTTGGTCCTGGCCAATACCTTGATCGCCGTTCTCATGGTGTGGTTGGCTGTGTACACCCTGACCTCGCTCAGGCGGGAGGATCGACAGCTGATCGAGCAGCAACTCCTGAGCACCGCGCAGCTCATGGCCGACAACCTCGGGCAGCAGGTAGTCGGCATCGACCGCGTTCTGCGGCAGGCTCAGGGACGGTACCGGCATGCCCCCGCGGACGTATCAATCGCTGCCAGCGAAGCCTTCAGCCTCGACCTGGGCCTGATCAACCGAGCCAGCGAGGATGTGATCCTGTCGCTGCGCGCCACCGACGCCCGGGGCCGTGTGGTGTTCGGGCCTGGAGTTGACCCCTCCAAGCCGATCACCGATCTGTCGGATCGCTCGTTTTTCAAGCAGGCTCGAGACGATACCGGCAACCGACTGATCGTGGACGGGCCACTCTTTGCCCGGATCTCCCATCGCCATGTGATGGTGTTCGCACGTCGACTCGACCGGGCCGATGGCTCCTTTGCCGGGGTGGTCTACGCCAACGTTGACACCGCGCGACTCGGACAGACTCTGCAGCGTTTTGCTCTGCCGGCCCAAGGCATCGCAGCGATCCGTACCCAGGACTTGCGGCTGATCGCCCGAAACCCCGAGCTCTCGGCCTCCGAAGCCGTGGGCAGCAAGAATGAACCGTCCGAGTTTGATGAGGTCGTGAAAGTTCGCCCCCTCGGCGGCGTATTCATGGCCACCAGTCGGATTGACGGCGAACATCGGCTTCAGGGCTTCGCTCAGGTCACCGATCTGCCCTTCTATACGGTTTACGGCATTCCAAGCGCGCCGCTGGATGCCGAAATGTTGAGGGATGCGCGTCTGGTGCTGTCGCTGACCGGGGCGGCCCTGGTGCTGTGCTGGGGGTTTTCTTTGGCGCTGCTGCGAACCTGGCAGCGGGGTCAGCACCATCTGCAGGACCTGGAGCAGTCCGAACAACGCTTCCGCACCCTGATCGAGGCGGCCCCGGATGCCGTACTGACCATCGACGAGCGTGGACTGATCTGCACGGTCAACCCGGCAGCCACGGTGATGTTCGGCTACGCCGGCGACGAGTTGATCGGCCATAACGTCTCAAAACTGATGACCGCAGCAGATGCTCCTTTTCATGATGGGTATCTGGAGCGCTACCGGCAGACCGGCGAGGGCCACATCATCGGCACGGGCCGGGATGTGGTGGCCCGTCGCAAGGACGGCAGCGAGCTGACCATTCAGTTGCGCGTCAACCGCACGAATGCCCCGGACGGACAGGTGCAGTTCGTCGGATTCCTGCGCGACATCAGCACCCGCATCGCGACCGAATCGGCCCTGGCCGAGCGGGAGAGCTATTACCGTCAGATCTTCGAGGTCAACACGGCCGTCAAGCTGATCATCGACCCGACCGATGGCCGCATCGTCGATGCCAATCAGGCCGCCGCCGAGTTCTACGGCTACAGCCGCGAGCAGCTGCGGCACATGTTGATCAGCCAGATCAACACAGCTTCCCCCGAGGACGTCCAGGCCCAGATGGACCGGGCGCGGGAGCGTAACCGTCTGCAGTTCTCCTTCCGGCATCGCCTGGCCAATGGCGAGATTCGCGAAGTCGACGTGCACTCCGGGCCTGCCACGATGGGCGGGCACACGATGCTGTACTCGATCATTCACGACGTCACGGATCGCAATCAGCAGCAACGCGAACTCGACGATCTCTACAACCAGGCCCCCTGCGGCTACCACTCGCTCGACGCCGAAGGCCGCATCGTCCGCATCAACGACACCGAACTGCAGTGGCTGGGCTACACCCGCGACGAAGTGACGGGGCGCTCGATCACGGAGTTCATGACGCCCGCCACGATCGAGACGTTCCGCAGCAACTTCCCCCGGCTGATGCAGCACGGCACTCTCAACAACCTGACCCTCGAATTCGTGCGCCGCGATGGCAGCACCATGGCCATGCTGCTGTCGGCTTCGGTGATTCGGGACGAGCAGGGGCGGTTCCTGATGACACGCTCCGCCCTGCTCGACTTCAGCCGGTTGCGTCGACAGCAGAGCACGATGGAACGCATCCTGGCGGCTGCGCCGATGGCTGTTCGCATCGCCTCCCTCAAGGACAACCGGGTCAACTTCCTCAATCAGGCCTTCCTCGATCTGGTCGATCTGCCGCGCGAGCAGGCGATTGGTCACGACATCAGCCTGAACTACCTCCACCCCGAGGACTTCGCGGCTATTCGTCAGGACCTGGTGCGGGACGGATTGGTGCTGAATCGGCTGGTCGAGCTGTACCGTCCCTACGACCCGAGCGCGCCTCACGTCTGGGCGATGGGCTCTTACATGGTGATCGAGTACGACGAGGCCCCGGCCGTGCTGGCCTGGCTGTTCGACGTGACGGCCCTGCACAAGGCCACGCTGAACGCCGAGCAGGCCAGCGCCGCCAAGTCACGCTTCCTGGCGATGATGTCCCACGAGATCCGCACACCGCTCAACGCCATCATCGGCATGGGCTACCTGCTCGGGCAATCGGCGCTGAGCGTGGATCAGCGGGTGCAGTTGTCCACCATTGATGCCGCATCCAAATCCTTGCTGGAACAGATCGACATCGTGCTGGACGTCGCCAAGATCGAGGCCGGCGAACTGCTCCTGGAGCCGGTGCCCTTCTCGCTGCCCGAGATGATTCGCGATCTGGTGCGACTGCATACCCCGCAGGCGCAGGCCAAATCGCTGCTGCTCCATGTGCGCCCGGCCCCCGACGACCTGCCCGCCGACCTGATCGGTGATCGCCAGAAGATCCAGCAGATGCTGGCCAACCTGCTCACCAATGCGATCAAGTTCACCGCCGTCGGCCACATCAGCCTGGAGATCCGACTGATCGACCGCAGCAGCGACGGACTCTGCCGGGTTCGTCTGAGCGTTTCCGACACCGGGATCGGCATCGATCCGGATGTGCAGCCCATGCTGTTCCAGCCCTTCAGCCAGGCGGATAACTCGATTCGCCGTCGTTTCGGTGGCACTGGACTGGGCCTGCACTTCGTCAAACAGATGGCTTCGCTGATGGAGGGAAGCGTCGGCCTGGAAAGCGCGTTGGGACAAGGCAGCACCTTCTGGATCGAGCTGCCACTGCAGAGTGCGTCTCCTTCGGAACGTGGCCTGATCAGCCCCAGTCTGCGTTCCCTGCGCATCGTGGCGGCGGATGACGACCCGGCCGTGCTGGAACAATTGCGGCTGGTGGCGCGATCCTTCCAGTGGGAGGTCGAAGGCGTGCCGGACGGGCGCACGCTGATCGAGACGGTGGCCCGGCATCAGGTCACCGACACTCCGGTGGATTGCGTGCTGCTCGATTGGGAGATGCCCGGTGCCGATGGCCTGGAGACCCTGGCCGAGTTGCGCCGTCTGTTGCCCGAGGAGGTGATGCCCTCCTCGGTGGTGATCACCTCGCATGACCGGCGCAAGCTGCTCGATTCCGAGGCACACGCCGAGTCCCGGCCTTATCGCATCCTGGAAAAACCGGTCACGGCTTCCGAGTTGTTCAACGCCGTCAGCGGGGCCTTGGCCCGCCGCCCGGCCGGCGCCATGGAGATCGTCAGCCTGACCCGGCTCGATGACGAGGACTGTCTGTGGCTGCCCGAGGTGCGCGTGCTCGTGGTCGACGACAGCCTGGTCAACCTCGACGTCTGCAAGCGCCTGCTGATGCACGAAGGGGCCCTGCCCACGCTGAGCTCCTCGGGCGAAGACGGGGTCGAACAGATCCGCCGTCACCCGGAAGCCTTCGACATCGTGCTGATGGATCTGCAGATGCCGGGCATGGATGGGCACGAGGCCACCCGGCTGATGCGTGAGTTGCTTCAGGGCCGCCCGATGCCGATCGTCGCCCTGACCGCCGATGCCATGTCCAGCGAGCGCGACCGGGCCCTGCTCTCCGGCATGGATGCGTTCCTCACCAAGCCGATCGACCCGCAGCGGCTGATCAAGGTGCTGCGCCAGCAAATCGATGCCCACCGGGCCCTGCCACTGCCCGTGCTGTCGCGCTCAGGGCTCGGAACCTCGACCCGAATGAACGACGCCGCGCAGCCCTGGCCGCTCGTGCCAGGGCTGGAAGATCAGGAGGCGGCACAGCGTCGCCTGCTGGGTGACCGCAGCCTGTACCTGCAGCTGCTCGATCGGCTCGAAGGCGAGATTCGGCTCATCCTGCCGGTCCTGGATGCGCTGCCGGATCACATGCACCTTCATCAGGATCGGGAGCTGGCTCAGTCGGCCGCGAAACTGCACCGACTGCGCGGGCAACTGGCCAATCTGGGCGGCACCGAAACGGCCGAACAGGCCCGTGACATCGAGAACGCCCTACGCCAGCAGGGCACCTGCTCGGTGGGCGCCTGCGAGGATCTGGGGCGACGACTGGCCGGGCTCGGCGTTGCGATCCGACGGCTGATCGATCTGGAACACCGCCCTGCAGTCCGACCCTCGCCGGAGACGCCCGCTGCGGCTGCCAACCCCGTCCAGCAGCCTACGGCCGTCGGGTGGGACGAGGCCACCTTGCTCGTTCAGCTTGACGCGTTGTCCGAAGCGCTCGGCTCGAGCAAAATGTCTGCTCTGCAACTATCCAGCGACATTCAGGCCGGGCTGTCGGGGTCGGCTCAGGCTCATCGCTTCGAGCCAATCGCCATCGATGTGGCCGCCTTGAGCTTCGGCTCGGCGCTGGACGCAGTGCGCAAGCTCTGCCACGACCTACGACAACAAGATACCGGGGAACCCTCATGAACGCCACGGAGCTGCTCAAGCGTTTCCAGCGACGTTTCAGCGTGCTGATCGTCGACGACGACCCAGCCGTTGTGCTCATTCTCAACAAGATGCTCGGCAGCGAGTTCGATGTGCGCTTTGCCCTGTCGGGCCGAGACGCGCTGCGCCTGGCGCAGGAGTCACAGCCTGATCTGGTGCTGCTCGACATCGATATGCCGGTGATGTCGGGGATCGAGGTGTGTCGTCATCTGCGGGCTGAGTCAACCTTCGAGGCGACCCCGGTGATCTTCATCACCTCGCATAACGACACAGCATCGGAGGTAGCCGCCTTGGATTCCGGCGGCAGTGATTTCATCGCCAAGCCGCTCAATCAGGCCGTGGTGGTGGCGCGGATTCGGCTGCACCTCAAGCTCAAGCTGCAGCACGACGTGCTCAACGATTTCGTCTACATCGACGGACTGACCGGTGTGGGCAACCGCCGCAAGCTCGACGAAGCACTGGATGCCGAATGGCGGCACTGCCGCCGCTCCGGACTGCCCCTGGCGCTGATGATGATCGACATCGATCACTTCAAGCTCTACAACGACCATTACGGCCATGGCCAGGGCGACCAGTGCCTGCAAGCGGTCGCGCAGGCCGTCCGCGGAGGCTTCAATCGACCCCACGATGTGGTGGCCCGCTACGGTGGCGAGGAATTCGCCTGCCTGATGCCCGAGACCGATCTGCATGCGGCCCTGGGCAAGGCCGCCGCCACACTCGAGGCCATCCAGTCCCTGCATCTCCCCCATGCCGTCTCACCGATCGCCCCAGAGGTCTCGGTCAGCATCGGCGTGGCCGCGCTGATTCCCAACGGCCCCCACTTTGAGATCCTGATGGAAGAGGCGGACCGTGCGTTGTACGACGCCAAGCACGAGGGACGAAACCGGGTCTGCCCCCCTCTCCCGATCCACTCGGTCTGAGCCATGTCGAGCAAGCTCAGTCCCCGCTGGAGAAGACTTCTCCCCTCATCCCTGACCGCACTGGTCGCCGGTCGGGGTGGCGCGCTGATGCAGGCCGTGGCGGTCATGCTGTTGGGCACCGCAGCGACCGCGCTCCTGTTGCACCTGGGGGAGCAAAGCGAACAGACCGACCGGCAGGAACGCTTTCAGGGCCTGGTTGAAAAGACCACCCAACGGCTGGTGGAGCGGCTGCAGTCCTACGAAAAGGGCCTGCGCGGTGTCCGGGCGGCCATGCTGGCCACCGGCGTCGATCAGATGACCCTCGATCGCTTTCGAATGGTGATGCGCTCACGCGATGTCGACACCGAGTTCCCGGGTGCCCGTGGCCTCGGGTTCATCCGTCGGGTCGCCCCCGATGAGCAGGGTGAATATCTGCACCGAGTCGAGAAGCTGGGCCGAGAAAACTTCCGGATCCGCAGCCTCGGCCCCACACCGGGCGATCGCTTCGTCATCCAGTTCATCGAGCCACAGTACCGCAATGAACAGGCGGTGGGACTGGATGTCGCCTCCGAGGTGCGCCGGCGCGAGACGATGGTCGAGGCGATGCGTACCGGGCGGGCCACGCTGACACGGCCAATCACCCTGGTCCAGGCCACCGGGCAGATCGGCCAGGGCTTTCTGCTGATGCTGCCGGTGTACCCGGACCATCGGGTACCAAGTGCCGATATCGATCGACTCCGTGTCGCCGTCGGTACCACCTATGCTCCCCTGGTGATTCAGGAAGTGCTCCAAGGCATCACCCTGGAATCCGATGGCCTGCGCCTGCGCATTGCCGATGCATCCGCAGGCGGCGACGCCGTTCCGTTCTACGAATCCGGCGAGGGGGCCACGCCGGGTACCTCGACCCAAAGTGCCCTGCGTCAGCTTGCGATCTACGGACGTAATTGGCAAATCAGTTTCGAGACCAATGACCGGTTCGAGGGCAGCGGCCAAGGCATCCGAAATTCGTTGGCACTCATGGCCGGACTGCTGGCCAGCGTGCTGCTGGCGATCCTGTGGTATCGGGAGGTCACTCACCTGCGTGCTCTGCGCACCAGCCAGCGGCAGCTGCAGCTCTTCATCGATCACGCGCCAGTCGCCCTGGCGATGTTCGACAAGCAGATGAATATCCTGGCCGCCAGCCAGGTGTGGCTGGAGCCGCGCGGTCTGGGCGAACGATTTGTGCTCGGCCAACGCGGTCCGGGTCGCCCCTCCGATCCAGAGCGCACCTGGTCAGCCGTCGTGCAGCGCGCACTTCAGGGAGAGTCACTCTCCGGGCAGAACGAACTGCTGCGGCTACCCCACGGCCAACAGATCTGGATCAACTGGGAGGTACGGCCCTGGTACGACACCGATCACCGCATCGGTGGCCTGGTGGTCTTTACGGTCGACATCACACAGGAGCATCAGGCTCGCCAGGCCCTGGAGCAATCAGAAAACCGGTTCCGGGCCGTGGTGGAGCAAAGCATCCTGGGCGTGTTTATCTGCCAGGACCAGCTGTTTCGCTACGTCAACCCCTTCATGCTCGAACTCTTCGGCTACGAGCAGGCTGAAGAGATGGTTGGACAGGTCCGATTCACGGAGCACCTGGTACCCGATCAACGCGAGGCCATTCAAAAGCAGCTCGACGAGGACGCACGGCAGGGCACCGCCCATCACAGCCAGTTCGAGATGATCAACCGCAAGGGCCGCACGATGACCGTCGAGGCCTTCATCCGCTCGACTCAGCTGGATGGTCAGCCGGTGCAGTTGGGGGTGCTGATTGACATCTCCGACCGGCTTGCCCTGGAGAAAGCCCGTCAGGATGCCGAGTTGGCCAGCGAGGCCAAGAGCCGCTTCCTGGCCGTGATGAGCCACGAGATCCGCACTCCGCTCAACGCCATCATCGGCATGTGCTACCTGCTGGAGCGCGGCACGATCACTCCGACTCAGCGCGAGCAGATCGGCACCATCACGGCGGCGGGTAACAGCCTGCTGTCGCAGATCAATGATCTGCTGGACCTCTCCCGCATCGAAGCCGGCGAGGTGCTGCTCGAATCGATGATCTTTGACCTGCCCGGCCTCGTCAGCGAGATCGGTCGTATCTACGGGCCGCTGGCCCGGGCCAAGCGCCTGGTGCTGATCCTTCCCACCCACTTCGAGGCCTTCCCGCCCCTGGTGGAAGGCGATCGCCAGAAGCTGCTGCAGATGCTTACCAACCTGTTGAGCAATGCGCTGAAGTTCACCCTGCGCGGTCAGATCGAACTGACGATCGATGTGGTGGCCCGCGTTGCCAACCGCGTCGCGCTGCGCTTCTCGGTCAGTGACACGGGCATCGGCATCTCGGCCGATGTGCTGGCCCGCCTGTTCAAGCCCTTCGTGCAGGCCGACGCCTCAACCACCCGGACCCACGGCGGCACGGGGCTGGGCTTGTCCCTGGTCTCTGAGCTGGCGCGCTGCATGGGCGGCCAGACCGGGGTGAACAGCAGCCTGGGCCAGGGCAGCACCTTCTGGTTCGAGGTTCCGCTGTCCGTAGCACAGGCGGTCGAGCTGCGCCACCGCCCCCTGGGCGATCGACCGCTGCAGATTCTGGCCGCCGATGACGAACCGGCCGACCGGGAATGGCTGCAAAAGACCGCCGCCCGCCTGGGTTGGCAGGCGACCGTAGTCAACAACGGTCAGGAACTGCTCGAAAAGGCCCTGGCCATGATCGAGCAGGAACAGCCGCTGGACTGCGTTCTGCTGGACTGGCGCATGCCGACCCTGGATGGTCTGGCCGCACTCGACGAGCTGCATCGTCGCGTGGATCCGACCCGCATGCCCGCAGTCATCATGATCACCGCTGCCGACCGCCACGATCTCATCAGACAGCTGGAGAACGTCGATGCCCGCCCGCACTCGATTCTGACCAAGCCGGTCAACCCATCCTCGCTGTTCAACACCGTCAATGAGTCGGTCTCAGCCTATCGTTTCAATCACGATGCAGTGCTCAAGGCCACCCAGGTCAGCAGCCAGCACTCGCAGTGGCTGCCCGGAGTCAAGGTGATGGTCGTCGATGACAGCCTGATCAACCTTGACGTCTGCGAACGGCTGCTGGCTCATGAAGGAGCCCTGACCACGCTGTGCGAATCAGGTCAGATGGCGCTGGAGACCTTCGAGAACCATCATCAGGAATTCGATGCCGTGCTGATGGACATCCATATGCCGGGCATGGACGGTTTCGAAACCACTCGGCAGTTGCGCGACCGGCTGGCCGGAAGGCGGCTGCCCATCATCGCCCTGACCGCCGGCGCCCTGGCCAGCGAACGCGCGATGGCGTTCGAATCCGGGGTTGATGATTTCCTGACCAAACCGATCGACCCGCAGCAGCTGATTCGCGTGATTCGCACGCAGGTCGAGACGGCGCGGGGATGCGCCTTGCCGATCCGACCCCGCCGCGATATCGAGCCGGTGCCGGACGCTCAGAACGACCCCTGGCCCCACTTCGACGGCTTTGACCTACGCGGCGTCAAGGCTCGGCTGACCGACGATCTGGCGCTCTTCACCGACTTGCTCAGTCGTTTCGAGCACGAAGCCCCGGTGCTGCTGACCCAGGCCTGGCAGTCCTGCCAGACCGGGGATGTGTCCGCCGCGGCCTTCCAGCTGCACCGACTGCGTGGACAGGCGGGAAATCTCGGTGCCACGCAGGTTCATCAGCTCGTCACTCAGCTGGAAAACCAGGCACGCGAATCCGGCTTCGTCGACGGACCTGCGCTGGACCGCTGCAGCGACCTTCTGGCCGCATTTCTTCAGCAAATGGCGGCCTGGCGAACCGAACGGGCCGCGCTCGAAGCTGCCACGATGCCGGGGATAGCCTCAGGTATGCCCCTCTCGGCCCAGAGCCCCGAGACGCCCCTGTCCGGTGCCGACGACGCGGCGCGGACCCGGCTTCTGCTATCCGATCTGCAGCGCATGCTCGAGTCCCAGAGCATGACGGCCATTGAGCGATTCACCCGCGAGGCCGATCTGCTCCGGCCGCGGCTCGATCCGGCTGACTTCCAGGCTTTCAGTCAGGCTTTGCTCTCGCTGGACTTCCAGGCGGCGTTGGCCATTTTGCAACGTGCAGACCTTGGCGATGAGGCCGGACGCGCGCGTGGGTAAACCAGCCGCCCCGCAGGCGAGATAGCCATGAAAAAGCCCCTGAAGGCAGGCCTTCAGGGGCTTGGGATCTGTCTCAGATATTTTGGCGCGCCCGGCTGGAATCGAACCAGCGGCCCTTGGCTTCGGAGGCCAATACTCTATCCACTGAGCTACGGGCGCTTGGAAAGTCGGCCATTCTAGCGTGAATTTGACGCATCTCAGCTTGGTGACAGCCCACGAGGGAACAATCTTTGCCGCGTATGACCGGGATTTCTCCCCTTTTTTGTTCCACTCCACTGGAATTGCCATGACTTGTTCGACCTGCAGCCTGTCGCTGCGCACCCAGATCATTCTGATCACCCTGGCCGTGATCGGCGGCTTCTTCGGTCTGCTGCTCCTGAGCCCGACGCGGACCATGCCGGCCTCCGACACCGATGAAACGATCGCCCGCGTCAGCCGTCTGCAGCCGGTGGGTCAGGTCAATCTGCAGCTCCAGGCCAAGGCCACCGGCCCGCTGACCGGCGAGCAGGTCTTCAAGGGCCGCTGCTCGGCCTGCCACGCCACCGGTGCAGCCGGTTCACCGAAGTTCGGCGACGCCGCAGCCTGGGCACCGCGCATCGCCACCAGCTTTGAATCGCTGCTGAAGTCGGCCCTCAAGGGCAAGAACAGCATGCCGGCTCAGGGCGGCCGAGACATGAGCGACGACGATATCGCTCGCGGTGTGGTCTACATGGCCAACGCCGGCGGTGCCAAATTCAGCGAGCCCAAGCCGGCCAAGTAACTCAGGGTCGCAGCATGAGGCGCCGATCACGAATCAGCGCCTCAAAACTCGTTTCGACCAGCGGCCAGCCGAGGTGCTCCAGCGCATCGGCGGCCGCCTCCACATCCAGACTGTGGATCAGCCCGAATTGACTCGTCGGCGAATCCGGACGACGGAAATCGACAAAGAGCCGGCCGTGCTCATCCACCAACGCGCTCTCGACCTCTTCGATCGCGTCGCCGGTATGCGTCTGCAGCCTGAAGCCACCGCCCGGCAGTCGCTGAACCCGGACCACCCAGGGTGCGGCCTCGAGTTCCACCCAGACCCGCTGCGGACCGTTCTGAAAATACCAGCGCACCGAGCCATCCTCAGCCATGCGGCTCTGGTAGTTGCGAGCGATAAAGCCGCGTAGCCGATCATGGTCGACCCGACTGCCCTTGACCTGCGGAAAGGGTCCGGCGGCTTGAGCCTGGGCATCGCGCATCCACCAGTTTCCTCGCGCATCCAGCGCCAGCCAGCCGTAGCAGTCCGGCACGTTGGGCCACTTGCGCAGCGCCGCCTCGACGAGGTCATCCATGTCTACCTGCCTTTTCCAGCCAGTCGGTCAACGCCTGCGGCAATGCCCCGATCGAGCCAGGGAAGCGCCCTGAGGCGAATCCGACGTGACCGCCCCGCCGGGGCTGCCAGAGTCGAACCCGATCAGAGGCTAGCTGCTGCGGAAGCGCCTGCTGCGGCACAAAGGGATCATCGCGCGGGTTGAGCACCAGCGTCGGAATGCGGATGCGATGCAGATGAGGTCCGGCCGAGCAGCGCCGCCAGTAATCGGCCGCATCGGTAAAACCATGCAGCGGCGCGGTGAACACATCGTCAAAGTCCTGCAGCGTGCGTGCAGCCAGCAGGCGCTCGCGGTCGAACAGACCAGGAAACTGCGCCCACTTGGCCAGGGCCTTCGGTTTCATCGAGCGCAAAAACATCGGTGTGTAAGTCCAGCGCCCGACGCCACAGCTGATGGCGGCAGCGCTGGCGGCCAGATCGAGCGGCGCGCAGACGGCCGCCAGAGCGCGCACGGGCGAGCGGGCCGATCCGGTCTCCGCCGCCCAGCGCAGCAGGGCGTTGCCCCCGAGCGAAACCCCGATCGCCATCAGATCAGCGCCCTCACCGACTGTGTGCCGCACCTGCTGCAACATCCAGTCAATTTCAGCCCAGTCACCGGAGTGGTAGGCGCGCGGTGCGCGGTTGATTTCGCCCGAACAGCCCCGGAAATGCGGTACCGCCAATGTCCAGCCGATCTGTTGCGTCCGGTGGGCCTGCGCCCGGGCGTAATGGCTGCGCGACGAGCCTTCCAGGCCGTGAAAAAGGACAAGTACCCGGTTCGCCTCCTGCCCATCGGCCGGTTCAGCCCAGTCGATGTCGACGAAATCGCCGTCCGGCGTTTCCAGACGCTGCCTGCGCCACCGAACCGGTGTCGCGGTGCGTCCGGCCACCAGGGCTGAGCCGATTGTCAGTGCGTGCCCACCCGGCAGCCAGGCGGCGGCGGGCGGCAGGTCCGACGGTTCAGGCAGGCTCAATGCAGGGTCGAAGCCGCGTCGCCTTCGTGATGCTCGCGGCCTGTGCCCAGACTGGCGTGATGCATCTGCAGGCGCCAGCCTTCGGGCGTCTTGACGTAGAGATTGGTCGCCAGCACGAAGACGATGCCGGGCGAGCCGTCCTCGGTCGGCTCATTGATGCGGATCCGCTCGACGACGTGATGAACCTCGCAGCCCTGCAGGGGCACGCGCCGCACCGACATCGGCCGCACATCGACCCGGGCACCCTCACGAAACATCTGCTCAAAGCTTTCGCGAATGGCGCGCAGCCCGGTCAGGCGAGGCCCGCCGGGATGGATGCAGGTCGCTTCGTCGTCGTCGACCCACACCGCCATCAGTCGGTCCAGATCGCCGGCATGCAGCGCCTCGTAAAGCTGGGTTTCGGTCTCGTCGGGGGTGGCCATCAGGGTGGCCTGCAGGGACTTGGGGGTAGCCATGGGTCTTAGCGCATCACGACAGTCTTGCGGCCATTGAGCAGTACGCGGTGCTCAACATGCCAGCGCACCGCACGGGCCAGCACCACGCACTCGACATCGCGGCCGACGGCGGTGAAGTCCTCGGGCGACAGGGTGTGGTCGACCCGTTCGACGTCCTGCTCGATGATCGGCCCTTCGTCGAGGTCGGCCGTCACGTAATGCGCCGTCGCGCCGATCAGCTTGACCCCGCGCTCGTGCGCCTGGTAGTAGGGCTTGGCGCCCTTGAAGCTGGGCAGGAAGCTGTGGTG
>DALYHR010000005.1:0-21814 GCA_031970775.1 Burkholderiaceae bacterium
GGAGGGGCGGGTTCAGGTGCTCGATGGCCTGAAGGCGGGCGATGTCGTCGTGCAGTACAGCGAAAAGCCGCTGACTCCGCGCAGCCGTATCCACGTGGTGGACCGCATTCCCGGAGTGGCGCCGTGATCAGCCTGGCCGGACGCGACATCGCCCATGCTTGGGGCAAGTTCGTCTTCACCGGGCTGGGGCTGGGCCTGCTGCTGGGCGTGACGCTGGTGATGGCCGGGGTCTACCGGGGCATGGTCGATGACGGCCGGGCGCTGCTCGACAACAGCGGCGCCGACCTGTGGGTGGTGCAGCGCGACACGCTCGGGCCCTATGCCGAGCCCTCCAGCCTGCCCGACGACACCGAGCGTGCCCTGCGGGCGATGCCTGGCGTGGCCGAGGCCGCCAACGTCACCTACCTGACCATGCAGGTGCGCCAGGGCAGCCGCGACGTGCGCGCCATGGTGGTCGGCATCGTGCCCGGCGAGGCCTGGGGCTCACCCGGCTGGCCGCCGGCGCTGGTGGCGGGGCGGCGCATCACGCGCGGCCACTACGAGGCGATGGCCGACATCGCCACCGGCCTGCGGCTGGGCGAGACGCTGCGCATCCGCCGCAACGACTACACCGTGGTGGGGCTGACGCGCCGCATGGTCTCGTCGAGCGGCGACCCGATGGTCTTCATCCCGCTCAAGGACGCGCAGGAAGCGCAGTTTCTGAAGGACAACGACGCGATCGCACAGAGCCGTTCGCGCACCGCCGCCAATCCGGCCTTCAATCGGCCGGGCGTGCCGGGGCTGCTGAGCTCGGTTCAGGCCTCGCAGACCAGCAGCAACGCCGTCAACGCCGTGCTGGTGCGGCTGCGCCCCGGTGCCAACCCCGACGAGGTGGCCGAGTCGGTGCGGCGCTGGAAGCGCCTGACGGTCTACACCCGCGCCGAGATGGAGGAGATCCTGGTCGGCAAGCTGATCGCCACCTCGGCCAAGCAGATCGGCATGTTTCTGGTGATTCTGGCGGTGGTCAGCGCCGCCATCGTCGCCTTCATCATCTACACGCTGACGATGGACAAGATCCGCGAGATCGCCGTGCTCAAGCTGATCGGCACGCGCAACCGCACCATCGCCTGGATGATCCTGCAACAGGCGCTGGCGCTCGGGCTGATCGGCTTTGCGGTCGGCAAGATCACCGCTACCTTCGCCGCGCCGCACTTTCCCAAATACGTGCTGCTGATGCCGCAGGACTCGGCCGCCGGGCTGCTGATCGTGCTGCTGATTTGCGCGCTGGCCAGCGTGATCGCGATCCGCATGGCGCTGCGGGTCGATCCGGCCGAAGCGATCGGAGGCTGATATGACGATAAGCAAAGGCATCCGCATCGAAGGGCTGCGCAAGCGCTATGGCCAGGGCGATACGGCGGTCGAAGCGCTCAAGGGCGTCAACATGGAAGTCGCCCCGGGCGAGGTGGTCGGCCTGATCGGCCCCTCCGGTTCGGGCAAGAGCACCTTGCTGAAGTGCCTGGGCGCCGTGATCGATCCGACCGAAGGGCGCATGACGCTGGGCGACGAGCTGATCTACGACGGCGGCTGGACCGTGGGCGATCTGCGTGCGCTGCGGCGCGACCGCATCGGCTTCGTCTTTCAGGCGCCCTACCTGATTCCGTTCCTCGACGTCACCGACAACGTCGCCCTGCTGCCGATGCTGGCGGGCGTGCCCAACGCGCAGGCCCGTGCGCGGGCGCTGGAGTTGCTGACCGCACTGGACGTGCAGCACCGCGCCCGGGCGATGCCGTCGCAGCTGTCCGGCGGCGAGCAGCAGCGCGTGGCGATTGCGCGCGGGCTGGTCAACCGTCCGCCGGTGATCCTGGCCGACGAGCCGACCGCTCCGCTCGACAGCGAGCGCGCCATGGCGGTGGTGCGCATCCTCAACGAGATGGCGCGGCGCTATCAGACTGCCGTCATCGTCGTCACTCACGACGAAAAGATCATCCCGACCTTCAAGCGGATCTATCACATCCGCGATGGCGTGACCCACGAGGAAGCGGGTGAAGGCCGCGCCATCGGCGGCTAGATCCTGATGCGGATCAGCGCCGCAGGGCGCGTCCGATCTGGCTGCGCACTGGCCCCAATACCGGGTGAACTGCCGGGTCGAGGGTGCGCCAGCAGCTCAGCAGACTGGCAGCGTCGGGATGCCAGTCGGGCTGCTTGCAGGCGAAGGCGATGCGGTTGCCGCCGGCCTCGGTGGCGATCGACAGGCTGCGGTGGTCGAAGACTGCGGCCATGCGGCTCTCCAGCACCGCGCTGTCCTCGGCCTGAAGGTTGGTCACCAGCAGGCCCCGGGGAGCCAGCGCGGCATGGCAGTCGGCGTAGAAGCTTGATGAACACAGCGCTTCGGGCTGGCCGTCCTGCGTGAAGCCGTCGACCAGGATGACGTCCCAGCCGGCCTCAGGAATCAGCGTCGGGCAACGCACCGCTTCGGCGCCGTCGATGCAGAAGGTGCGCAGGCGCGTGCTGTCGGGCGGAATGCGGAACTCGTCGCGCAGCGCCAGCACCCGTGGGTTGATCTCGGCCACGGTCAGATCGAGTTCGGGCAGATGGCGGTGGCAGTACTTCAGCAGCGAGCCGCCGCCCAGCCCGATCATCAGAACGCGCTGCGGGGCCGGATGCAGCAGCAAAAAGCCCATCATCAGCCGGGTGTAGTCGAGGTCCAGATCGTCGGGCGCGTCGTGGCGCATGGCGCTCTGGATCGCGCCGAAATCGAAGTGCAGGGTCAGGCGCTGATCGCAGCTGAGCACGAAGGGGGCATCGAGCGCCACGGCCTCAGACCCCGATGGCGGCCCGCTCAGCCGCGTCGAGCCAGCGCCACTGCCCCGGAGCAAGATCGGCCGGGATCGTCAGGGTGCCGAAGTGGCTGCGGTGCAGCGTCTCGCAGTGGTTGCCGACCGCAGCGATCATGCGGCGCACCTGGTGGTATTTGCCTTCGGCCAGGGTCAGGCGCAGGGTGCGCTCGTCGACGGCCTCGCAGCTCAGCGCCTGCACCGGCTGCGGGTCGTCGATCAGCACCACGCCGGCCAGCATCCTGTCGATCTGCGCCGGCTCGATCGGGCGGGCGCAGCCGGCCACGTAGGTCTTGGGGAAGTGACGTTTGGGGTGAGTGAGGCGGTGAATCAGCGGGCCGCTGTCGGTCATCAGCAGCAGCCCCGAGGTGTCCTGATCGAGCCGGCCGATCGGCTGAATGCCGCGGTCGCGCAGCGGCGGCGGCAGCAGGCTCATCACGCTGGGGTGGTGCTTGGGCTTTTGCGAGCACTCATAACCCAGCGGCTTGTTGAGCATCACCACGGCGGAGGGCCACACCGGCCAGTCGATGCCGTCGACCGTGATCACCAGCCCGGCCGGATCGAGCTCGAAGCCCGGATCGTCGATCACCCGGCCCTGAACCGCGACATGGCCGAACTCGATCAGGCCGGCACAGACCCGGCGCGTGCCGAAGCCCTGGGAAAACAACACGTCGGACAGTCGCATGGCAGTGACTCGGAAGAGGGTGAGCGGAGGCCCGGAGTTAGGGACGCGGGGATCAATGCGCGCCGGGGCCGGCATTCTGCGCCATGAACAGTGCAGTCATCACCAGCCCGGTGACGATCACCACGGCGCGCACCACCCGCACCGGCAGACGGCGGGCCAGCCGGGCGCCGGCAAAGCCGCCCAGGGTGGCGGCTGCCATCATCAGCACCGCAGCCGGCCAGCGGATCGCCCCGGCCCAGGCGAAGGCCGCCACCGACAGCAGCGACAGCACCAGCGAGCCGAGATTCTTGAGCGCGTTGGCGGTGTGCAGATCGCGCTCGCCGGTCAGCGACAGCAGTGCCATCAGCAGAATGCCCAACCCGCCGTTGAAGTAGCCGCCGTAGATCGCCACGGCCAGCAGGCCGATGCGGCGCAGGGGTACGCCCAGCGGCTCGGAGCGCCGCTGCAGCAGCCAGGGCCCCAATGCGAACAGCGCGGTGGCAAACAGCAGCAGCCAGGGCACCACGGCCGAGAAGACCTTGGCCGGAGTCAGCAGCAGCGCCGCCGCGCCGAGCAGTCCGCCGAGGGCGCAGATCAGGCTGTCCTCGATCAGGCGCTCGCGGGGCAGTCGGGCCAGTTCGGCGCGAAAGCCCAGCGTGCTGCCCAGATAGCCGGGGCTCACCGCCACGGCGCTGGTGGCGTTGGCGGCGATCGGGTCGATGCCGCTCCAGACCAGCGCCGGAAAGGTCAGAAAGCTGCCGCCGCCGGCGATGGCATTGAGCACACCGGCTCCGAAGGCAGCGGCAGCCAGCACGGCCAGCCCGATCAGGCCAGCGGGGTCGGAGAGCAGCGAGGCAAGGGTCATGGGCGGTTTTATCGAAGGCTGCGGAGTGGCCAAAATCGGCACAGGTTGGGCACTGTGTCACATCCAGTCAGCTTTACTGATCGAGTGTCGCCTAAGATGCACGCCGCTCGCGGCAGGGCTTCCGGGTCTTGCCGCGCCCGGGCTGGCGCCATCCACGGCCGCAGCAGCCCCTGCACAACACCGTGGAGGAGATGCAATGTTTGCTGTGATCCGAGGGATCGGGGCGTTGATCGTCCTGGTCGCCGCCGTTTGGGGTGGCTATCGATGGGGCGGCTGGGAGGTCGATCGGCTCAAGGCCGACCTCGAGTCGATTCGCAAGACCGGCGAGGCGGCCCAGCAGGCCTCCGAGCAGGCTCAGGCTGCGATCAAGGCCGAGATGACCAAGCTGGGCCAGGCGCATGACGAGAAGGTCGGCCAGATCAATCAGCAGTTCGAGGCCGAGCGGCAGACGCTCAAGGGACAGCTGAGTCGCACCGAGGATCAGCGCTCCGCCTTGAGCCGGCAACGCCAGACCCTCGAAAGCGACCTGGAGGACATTCGCAAAGCCCTGTCGGCCAATCCGGCCATCACGGAGGTTGATCGACAACGATTGCAGTCCCTCAAGTCGAGCGAAGAGAACCTGTTGGTATCGATACAACAGAACGAGCGCCAGCAGGCCGGTCTGAAGTGTCTGCAAATGCCGGTTCCGGCCGAGCAGGTGGCGACGCTCAACCGCGGACTGTCCGCACCGAAGGAGCACTGATGGACACTTCGACCATGACTCGGATCCGTCTTGTTTCGTTGGGAGTAATCGTGCCTCTGCTGGGGGCATGCTCTCACTACGTCCCGGTCATTCCGCCTGCGGTGCAGTGCGAGGTGCCCGAGACCCTGCTGCAGGGTTGTGAGTCGCCGCGCGTGCTGGCCGAGGGCCTGAGCTTCGGCGACCTGCTCGAAAAGATGCAGATCGACCGGCAGAACCTGCAGCGCTGTGCCGTGCAGCAAGCCGATTTGTCCCAGGCCGTGCGCAGTTGCCAGGAACAGATCCGTCTGCACAACCAGAAGCTGGCCGAGATCGGCTCGTCCGCTTCGGCGCGGCGCTGATCCCGACTTGGAGACCCGACCCATGACCGGGCAGGCTGAAGCGAGGGAGTAAGCCGGTGCCGGTCGTCTATCTGTGCCACCGCTCAGGCTCGGCCGATGCGCAGGCGCTGGCGATCCAGCAGCGGCTTCAGGCCGACTTGTCGGTGGCGTGCCGACCGAGCGGACCGGTGGCCAACAGCGATGTCTTCCTGTTGCTGATCGATCCGGGCTGGCTCAGTGCCACCACGCCGGACGGGCAACGCTGTCTGGATGATCTGCACGATCCGGTGCGTGTGGCGCTGCGCGAAGCGCTCGGCGCCAGCTTGAGGGTGTTGCCGTTGTTGCTCGATGGGGCGCCGATGCCGCGATCAGCCGATTTGCCGCAGGACGTGCAGATGCTGGTGCGACGGGCGTCGCTGTCGTTACGCAGCGAGCAGCTGGACGCCGATCTGCTACCGGTGGTCGCCACGCTGCGCCGTCTCATCGAACCCAGTTTCGGTGCGCTGCTGGCTCCGGCCGTCTCCAGTTCGGCGCCGGGTGCCCCCTCCGCTGTGCCGTCGGCTCCGCCGCCGCCCGAACCCGCTCCGGCCGCACCACTGCCACCCCCGCCGCCGCCACCACCACCACCGCTGGCGGCCCATCACACCCTGCCCCCGCTGCCCCCGGTCAATCCGGCCCCCGCGATGCCGCGCACGGCGCCGCTACCGCCGCCTGAGCCGGTGCTGCGATATCGCCATCGCTCCAGCCGGGAGCGTCGCGCCGAGAAGCGACGGATCTGGGCGCTTCGCCTCCTGATGGGGGTGGGCGGACTGGCCGCTGCCGGCATGGTGGTCGGACTGACCTGGTTGGTGCTCAAGTTGATCCTGCACCCTGAGCGGGATGCCCGACCGGCGGTCGGTCACGCCGTGGCGGCAACGCCGGCTGCCTCACCCGTGCCGACAGCCGAGATCCAGGCGGCCAGTGCACCGGTCGCTGCGCTGAGCGTCGGACAGATCTTTCGCGACTGTCCGGCGCCGGTCTGCCCGTCGATGGTGGTGCTGCCCGGGGGCAGTTTCGTCATGGGGTCTGATGCCGATGGCCGCGGCTCCTACGAGGACGAACGACCGGCGCATGTCGTGACGGTGCGGTCCTTCGCGGTGGGTCGGTTCGAGCTGACCTTTCAGGAGTGGGATGCCTGCTTCCAGGACAAGGAATGCCCGCACTGGCCGGCAGACGAGGGCTGGGGCCGCGAACGTCGCCCGGTGATCAACGTCAGCTGGGAGGATGCGCAGCACTACGTGAAATGGCTGAGCCAGCGCACCGGCCAAAGCTATAGGTTGCTGTCTGAAGCCGAATGGGAATTCGCGGCACGGGCGGGTACGACCACGCAGTACAGCTTCGGGGACGAACTTCGCAAGCTCGGCGAGTACGCCTGGATGAACTCAAACAGTGGCAATCAGTCGCATCCGGTCGGCGAGAAAAAACCCAACCCCTGGGGCTTGTTCGACATGCATGGCGGGGTCTGGGAATGGGTGCAGGACTGTTGGCACCGCGACTACCAGGGCACGCCCCCGGTCGATGGCTCGGCCTGGGAGGTGGACTGTCGGGTCAACCGCCATGTGGTGCGCGGGGGCGGCTGGGGTGACACCTTCCGACAGGTGCGGTCCAGCTACCGCTACGGCTACTCAGCCGAGGGGCGCAGCATCTATCAAGGTCTGCGGGTGGCGCGCGATATTCGGCCCGTGGCGGCCGAGCCGCAGGCCTCCGGGGCCAGCGCGGCTTCGGCGCCTTAAGGGGTTCAGGCCCCCGACCCGCTGGCTCGCATCAGGGTCGAGGCGATGTGGTCGAGCGATTCCGAGGACGGATCGGCCACAGCCGTGCCTTCCATCGGCAGCAACTCTGCGCCCTGGCGCAGGCTCTGGACCAAGAATGGCGAATTGGTGGTGGCGACGAACTGCAGGGCCGGGAACAGCTCGCGCAGGGCGTCGGGGAGTCGGCGCTGAACCTGCGGGTGCAAATGCGCCTCGATCTCGTCGATCAGCACGACCCCTGAGGTCCGCACCAGAGCATCGGCCCCGAGGTGCGGGTTGAGGTTGATCGCCCGCGAGGCCAGGTCGCCCACCAGGGCCAGCAGCTGGCGCTGACCGTGGCCGAGCTGTTCGAAATCGATCGCCAGTCCGTCGGGCAGGCGAATCTGCAACTGTCCGGCCTTGCGGTCCAGATGCAGCTCCGGCGCCTGGGTGCTGCCAAGGCTCAGCAGGGACTGCAGGGCATCGAGCACCACCCGCGATACGGGTTTATCCAGGCTTAGCAGCCAGGCTTCCAGGTCGGCGCTGCCCAGCCGGATGTCCAGGGCATCGGCATAGGTGGTCAGCCGCTGGCGCAACTCGCTGCTGCTGGAGGCGGGTCGATCGGCCAGGGCCAGGGCGCGGCGCATGCGCAGGCTGAGTCGGCGGGTGCGCTGATCCTCGCGGCTGGCAGCAGCCCCGGCCGGGCTGCGGCGACGACCGGAACCCAGCGGCAGATCGCGTTCGCAGCGGTAATAGGCGATCAGCGGCAGCAGCGGGGATTCCAGGCTGGCATCCGGATCCGAGCTATCCAATGGAGCAGGCAGCGGGCCGCCGAGCTGAGCGAGCCGTTGGCGAACTCGCAGCACAAAGGCCGCGGTCTGGCTGTCGTCAGTAGGGCCCTGCGCCGAGGTGCGGCTGCGCACCCAGCCGACGCCTTCGGTTCCGAGCCGTCCGGAGGCCTCAACCCGGGTGGCGGGCAGGGCCAGCCGGCGCGAGCCACGGGGGGGCTGGCGCAGGTCAAGCGGCGCCAGCGGGCGCGGGTCGCTGGTGCCGGGCAGCCCGAGACTCCAGGCGCCCAATGCCACCGACAGCGCTTCCAGAACGCTGGTCTTGCCGCTGCCTTCCGGGCCGACGACCAGGTTGAACTGGGGGGATAAGGCAAATTCGCGGCGTTCGATGCCACGAAAATGATGGAGCGCGAGTCGGTCGATCCGCATGACAAGGTCTCCTGCATCGCTTCGGTCGTAAGGAATCGGGGCATTCTAGGGGGCGGGTTGCCGCTCGTGGGACAATCCGCGCCGTGAAGTCGGCCAGACTGCCGCTGGTGCAAGGATCGAAAGGTCGCACTGGAGGAAGGTCCGGACTGCATAGAGCAGCGTAGGAGGTAACGCCTCTCCACCGCGAGGTGAGGATCAGAGCCACAGAGACGAGCCGGTTTAGTCCGGGTGAAACGCGGCAATCTCTACGCGCAGCAACACCAAATAGGCCAGCGCCGGGGCCGTGGCGTTAACTAACGCACGACCCCGATGCGTTGCTCGCGCAAGCTGGCGGGTAGGTGGCATCGAGCCGGGCAGGCGACTCCCGGCCCAGAGGAATGGCAGTCACGCCGCAGCCCTTCGGGGCCGCGGTGCACAGAATCCGGCCTATCGGCCGACTTCACATTTTTGACAACTGTTGCAAGCTGCCCGCCGACCCCACCGGGTGCGGGGTGAACCCTGTGGTCGGTCGACCACAATGGCTGGGGCCCTCGGAACCGGCCCGAGGCGATTCAGCGGGCCATCCTGTCCTGCCGCAACAGACTTTCCAGCCTAGCAAGCTCCCGGTGCAGGGGACGCAGCACCGCTGTCAGCCTGGGGCGCTGCTCGGCGCGGCCGTAGCGCCAGCGTTCCAGGGCGGCCAGTGACGCAGCCAGCTGTGCTGCGGCACCCCGCAGTTCTTCGGTGCCGGTGTGATGGCCCCAGTGCTCGTCGCACATCCTGGCGGCGCTTTGCGGGCCATGTTGAGGGTGAAGGGGCAGGCCGAGCCGTTCGAGTCGATGACGGATGGCCAGCCAGGCCGGCAGCCAGCGCTGCTCGTCCGGGACACGTCCCGGCCAGCGATCCAGGGTGTCGCGCAGGCGCTGCCACAGGGCGATGAGCCGCCCGCTTCGCCCCTGACGCAGGCTGACCCCCAGGCCCAGAAGCAGCAGACTCGCGAAACCGACTTGCAGCACACGCACCAGATCGTCGAGATCGGGGTCCTGCCAGCCCAGCCATTGCATCAGGTCGAACTGCTGACGCGGGGTAAAGCCCACCACCCAGAGGCTCCAGCGGTGATTGACGACGCCCCAGATCGCCCGAAGGCTCTCCAGCGAGGCGCCGCCCAGCGTCGGCAACACGCCGCCGAGGCCGGGGGGGCGAAGACGGCGGCTCTCGCGGATGCGCTCCGGGGCCACGGCTGCGGTCGGATCGACCCGTACCCAGCCGCGATCGACGCTCCAATATTCGGCCCAGGCGTGGGCATCGCTCTGCCGCACTTCCAGGACCTGATCAAAGGGATTGATCTGACCGCCCTGGTAGCCGGTGACGATCCGCGCCGGGATACCCAGCTCCCGCATCACGATCACGTAGCTGCTGGCGTAATGCTCGCAAAACCCCTGACGGTGATCGAGCCAGAAGGCGTCGACCGGATCGTCACCAGGGCGTCGTGGCAGGCCCGGGGTCAGGCTGTAGCTGAAGGCGCCGCTGCGGATCTCCGACAGCAGCCAATCGCTCCACTGTTCGGGACGCCAGCCGCGGGGCTGACGCTCACGTTGCGTCCGGGCCCAGGCACGGGTGCGCGGGTGCAGGCCCTCGGGCAGGCCGAGTTCGGCGGTGGGAAACGGTTTGACTGCGGTCGGAATCAGACCCGAGGGCAGGGCCTCGGCCCGCACGCGCAGGCGCTGATCGAGCGGGTCCATCGCTTCCCAGTGCAGATCCTTGTGGCGGACCAGATCCAGGGTGGCGCCTTCGATTTCGGGGTGCGTCGTGGTTAGTTCCAGCAGCGGCAGCGTGCGCATGCCCAGTGGCTCGACGGTCATCTCATAGCGCAGCGTGGGGCCTTCGGTGCGTGGTAGAGGCAGTGGGGTCAGCAGGGATTCGGGACGCCCGCGGGCCATCGTCCAGCTGGCGTCCTCATGCACCGACAGCACCTGGGCGCGGAAGTAGCGCTCGGGCTCCGGCGGAATCGGCCCGTCGAAACGCACCTGCAGCGCTGGGGCATCGTCGAGTACGTTCTCAACAAAGCGGCCAATCTCCAGCCGGTCGGACAACCCGGTGCGAGCGCTCTCGCCCGCTCCGGTGGACCACAGCGGGGGCACGCGCGGAAAAAACAGGAACAGCAGCAACACCAGGGGCAGCCCGAGCAGCGGGGGCAACAGGGCCAGCCGGGCGGATTCCAGCAGCCCCGGTTGCCCGAGCGGCCGGTTGGCCAGCAGCAGGCAGGTCAGCAGCCCGGCGACCGACACGGCCATCGCCAGCGCCTGCAGGATCGTCTGCGACTGCAAGAAAGCCGCCAGCACCAGCATGAACCCGAGAAAGCACAGCACAAAGCGGTCGCGCTGCGTGCGCATCTCCAGCGCCTTCAGCCCGGTCAGCACCACCAGCAAGGTGGTACCCGCATCGCGGCCGAGCAGGTTGTTGTGCGTCCAGATCGTCAGGCCGATGGCCAGGGGCAGAGCGGTCAGCAGCACGCGCCGCGGGGGCAGGCCGCCGCCGGTGCGACACAGAACGGCGCGCCAGCCCAGGGCGACGGCGGCATAGACCAGGCTCCAGACCGGCAGCACTCCGATCTGGGGCACCAGCGTCCAGGCCAGCACAGCGATCAGCAGCAGCGTGTCGCGGCCCTCCCGTTGGGCCTGCAGCTGATAGCGATCGGTCATGCCGGGCTCCAAGCGACGAGGGCGGTCGGCTGGAAGCGGGCCAGACGATCCAGGTCGGCGCTCAGCGATGCCGGAGCGTCGGAGCCCGGGGTTTCGGCATCCTTCTCGCCCGGCAACACCAGCGTCCAGGGCTGGCCGCGGGCCTCGGCCTCGAGCAGCCAGGCACACAGCCGCTGCAGGCGCCGCTCGGGGTCGATCAGGTCGGCGGTGTCCTGCCAGTCGAGCCGGCAGGGTTCGATGGGGGGCGGCGGGGCCGAGTGCTCGCGCACCAGCGGGTCCTGGCCTTGGCTGAGGGCGCGGCCGCTGCTTTTCCAGGCGATCTGCCGCATCGCATCGCCATGACGGTAGGGGCGAAGCAAGGAGAGACCCGGATCCGGTTCGGGGTCGCCCTCATGGGGCCATGCTGCAGGCCGGGGGGCATCGTTCTCGGGGCTGGGCCAGACCACACGCTCGGCGGCCGGCCGCCACCACGACCAGGCTCGGAACAGACCGTAGGGATAGCGGCATTCGATCAACACCGGGGGCAGCACATGCACACCGCGGCCGAGCGCTGGCAAATCGATGGACACACCGCGACGCTCACCGGCGGGGAGATCGAGCCAGCTGCCGTGGTCGCCCAGCTGCAGTCGCACTGAGCGATGGAGACGTTCGTCGCACGCCTCGACATCGAGGTTGAGCGTCAGAGGCTGCCCGGCAAAGCCGGTCGGTGGGTGACTGAGACGCAGTTGCAGCCCGGGCAGTTGGGCCTGGGTGGTGAACATCGACACCAGACCGGCGCTGATCAGCCAGAACGTCAGCAGATGCCCGAGGCTGAGCTGATAGTTGATCGAGGCCAGCAGCATGACGCAGACCAGGGCGGCGAAGAGCCAGCCCGCGGCGCTGGGCACGATGTAGACCCGGCGGGCGTGCAGCAGCAGTTCAGACTGTGCCGGCTGACGCTCGGCCCGCCAGGGCGCGGCAGGCAGCCAGTTGCGCTTCACGGCAGTGGAACCGAGTCGATCAGGGCCTGCAGTGCGCGCGCGGCAGCCGATGTTCCGGCTACCCGCTCGGCGCTGCCTGCGGCCTGAACCGGGCTGAGTCGGTGCGCGAGTGTCGGAAGAGCGATGGCCTGCACATCTTCGGGACTGACGTGATCGCGCCCGTGCAGCAGCGCCTGGGCCCGGGCGGCACGCAGCAGGGCCAGCCCGGCGCGCGGCGACAGGCCATGGCGGAACCAGCGGCCGTTGCGGCTGGCTTCGAGTAGAGCCAGCAGGTAGTCGAGCAGCGCTGGCGCCGCATACACCGATTCGGCCGCCCGGCGGGCGGCGATCAGCTCGGCGGGCGACATCACTGGCACGAGTTGACGCAATAGCAGGCGCCGATCCTCGCCGGCGAGCAGCGCCTTCTCGGCATCGCGTTCCGGGTAGCCCAGTGACAGGCTCATCAGAAAACGGTCGAGCTGGCTTTCCGGCAGCGGGTGCGTGCCCAACTGCTCGGTCGGGTTCTGCGTGGCGATGACGAAGAAGGGCGTAGGCAGGGGATGGGTCGCGCCGTCGACGCTGACCTGCTGTTCCTCCATCGCCTCGAGCAGCGCGCTTTGGGTGCGCGGGCCGGCGCGGTTGATCTCATCGGCCAGCAGAACCTGGGCAAAGACTGGTCCGGGGTGGAAAACGAAGGCATCGCGCTGGCGCTCGTAAATGCTCAGCCCGGTCAGGTCGCCAGGCATCAGGTCGGCGGTGAATTGCACCCGCTTGAAATCCAGCCCCATCGACAGGGCCAGTGCCTGCGCCAGGGTGGTCTTGCCGACGCCAGGCAAGTCCTCGATCAACAGGTGCCCGCCGGCCACCAGGCAGGCTACGCAGGTCTCGATGCGGGCTCGCTTGCCGATGACGACCGTGCTAACCTGATCGACCAGCCTGCCGAGCACACCCTGCCAGTGTCCGGGTTGGGTAGCCGTCGATGCTGACGGGTCGGGCGAACGGCTTAACAGCGGTTCGGTCGCAGAGTTCAGAGCGGCGGCTTGGAGGCGAGGCGGTCTCATGACCGCAACCTTAGCGGACTTTGGACCCGACGATGAGTACCTTCTACTACGCGCATCCCGATTGCCGTCTGCACAAGATGGGCAACGATCACCCTGAGTCCCCGCTGCGGCTCGATGCCATCGACGATCATCTGTTGTCGACCGGCCTTGATATCGCGTTGCAGCCGATGGAGGCTCCGCTGGCACCGCACGAGGCGCTGATGCGCGCTCATAGCGAGCATTACCTGACCGAACTCGACGAGACCCTGCGCCAGGTGGCTGAGTCCGGCGAGTCGCGCTATATCGATCCGGACACACTGGTCTGTCCGGGCACCCGCCAGGCGATGCTGCGTTCGGCCGGGCTGGCGCTGGCTGCGACCGATGCGGTGATCGACCGCAAGGCACACAACGCCTTCTGTGCCACGCGCCCGCCCGGGCACCACGCCACGCGCGACGAGTCGATGGGCTTTTGCTTTCTCAACAACATCGCCATCGCGGCGCGCCATGCGCTGGACGTGCGCGGTCTGGAGCGCGTGGCGATCATCGACTTCGATGTCCACCACGGCAACGGCACCGAGGACATCGTCGCCGGCGACGACCGCATCCTGATGGTCAGCTTCTATCAGGACCAGATCTACCCGTACAGCGGTGGCGTGCCCAAGGGCGACAACATGCTGAATCTGGCGATTCCGGCCTACACCCGCGGGCCGGCGCTGCGCGAATTGCTCGAAGCCAACTGGCTGCCGCGGCTCGATGCCTTTGCGCCCCAGATGATCTTCATTTCAGCTGGATTCGATGCCCACCGCGAAGATGAGCTCGGACAGCTCGGACTGGTCGAGGCCGATTACGCCTGGATCACCGCGCGGCTGGTCGAGGTGGCCGAGCGGCACTCGGGGGGGCGTATCGTCTCGTGCCTCGAAGGGGGCTACAACCTCAGCTCGCTGGCGCGCAGCGTGGCGGCTCACCTGCGCGTGCTGGCCGGGGTCTGATCGGAGGATGCCGGGGCGGCTGGGGGCAGCACCATCGACTCGAACTCGACTTCGATGCGCATCTGGGCGCGTACCGCCTGACCGTCCCGTTCCCCCGGCTGGAAGCGTGCCTGCAGAAAGCTTTGGCGAACTGCATCTTCCAGCCAGATCGGCAGATCCCCCCGATCGACACGGAGGCGGCGCACCGTGCCGTCTGCGTCGATGAACAGGGTCAGCTCGGCGCTGACCCGGCGGCCCGGAGGCAGGCCATCGGCCATCGGCAAATCGATACGCTGGCGAGGCTGGGGCCCGAGGCTCAACAGGCGCCGTGGCAGATAGAGCCCCTCGTCGCCCGACGAGCCTTCCTCGGCAGAGGCCGCTGCTTCAGGTGCTGACGCGCTGACGGCGAGCTCTGTCGGATGCGGTTCTGCCGGGCTCTGGGGCGGGGCCGCCTCATGGGCTATGGCGGCATCGACATCGCGGGGTTTTGTCGCTGGGCTTGGGGGCTGGGGTGGCGTCGGCAGGCTGACCGTCAACGGCTGCCTGGGGCCCGGTCGAGATTGAGGGGCGTCAGCAGCCGGGTCGACCAGCAGTGCCGCATGCAACCCCAGAACGACAAGGGCACTGAAACCCAGTGCCCTTGAGTGACTTCGACGAAGCCGACCCGAACTCAATCGGTCAGTTCTCGCCACGAACTGCGCCGCGCATTGCCCGGCAGGGCAGCTGCCGGATCGGGCGGCGGCGGCGGCGGCGAGCCCAGATTGCCCGAGCCTTCGGTGACCAGAATCTGTGTCTTGCCCTTGCCATCGACGAACACACCCAGACCGGTGATCAGACCGCCATAGGGGGTCGAGGAAATCACCGAACCGTCGCCGATGTTGAAGTGATACAGCCACGAGGTGCCCGAGGGGGCGCAGGCATCGCCGGAGGGAATCATGCTGGCGTAGCTCAGCGTGCCGTTGCCGATCGAGATGCCGGGGATGGTGATGCGCTCGCCAGCACTCAGGGCCAGATCGACATACCAGCCGTTGTTCAGGCTCCAGTCCACGCCGATCGGTGTGGTGATCAGCCGGTTGGCGCCGAGGGTCTGCTTGACCAGATTGGCATTGGCGCTGCGCAGCAGGCCCAGACCGAGGAAGTCGAGGCTGTCCTTGATGGTGTAGACCGTCTGCACTGTGTTGTCGATCACGTCACTCAGGCCCAGCATGCGGCCGGTTCCGAATGACACGATGGCGTAGGTCACGCCGTTGACGGTGTAGTCAGCCAGCACCGGCTCGGCGGTGATGGGCTGAACCACGCCGGCGGGCGACTGTGCCGTTCCCAGCAGGATGGCTTCCTTGCCCGGAGGCGGCGTGCGACCGTCGAAGTCGAAGCGCCACATGTTTCCGAGCATGTCGCCACCGTAGAAGCGCATCGCGGTGTTGTTGGCCGGCGAAATGGTCCAGCCGTTGATGCGGCTGAGGTTGTTCGGGGTGGCCACGCTGCCCACCGGCATGTTGTTGGCGTCCAGGGTGGCCAGCGTGGTGATCATCGTGCCGGTCAAGGCGTCAATGACATAGAGCCGGCCGTTGCCATCGCCGCCGCCGACGTTGTTGTTGATGCCGGAGGTAAAGCCGACGATCCAGTTGCCAGCCATGTTCTTGGTGACCACCGGGTTGCCGTAGGTCAGCCCCAGGTTGACATCGGTGAACTCCCAAAGGATGGCCGGGTTGAGCGGATCGGTGACGTCCAGTGCGTAGTACCCACGGCCGCCAGCCCCAAGGCCACCGACCAGAATCGTGCGCCACTGCGTGCCGTCGAAGATGTCCGCAGCGACCGGGGCGGCATCGACGAAGTAGCGGTGGTTCGAGCCGTAGTCCGAATCGGCCAGTCGCCACAGCTCCGGCATCACGGCCGTCGGCACAAAGGCCCACAGCTCTTCGCCGCCGCCGTTGCCGGCGGTGTCGACCCGGAAGGCGTGCAGCATGCCGTCATTGGCTGCGGCGTAGACCACCTTGGTGCGGTTGGCCTTGGCGGCGGCATAGGCTGAATACCCCGCATCGGCGTACTTGAAGGGGGGCTTGCCGACGTAGGTGGGCGAGGCGTTGACGATGTCGCCCAGCAGTGACTTGCGCGAGCGGAACACCTGGTTGTCCGGGGTCGCGTTGCTCAGGTACAGCGTGGTGTCGCCGGCCAGGTACTTGATCAGGTTGTCACCGGTGACCTTGGCCAGCGCGTTGGCGGTCAGCCCGCGGCATTGCGTCAGGGCCGGGGTAGTGGCACAGCGGTTGTCAAAGGGGGTTTGCAGACCGGCTGCGGCCAGATTGGCATAGGTGAAGTCTGCAAGCGTGTTGGCCTTGTTGAACAGAATCCTGCGGGCCGTGGTGCGCCCATTGAGCACGCTGGCGGCACTCCAGAGTTCCTTGCCAGCAGCGGTGCTGGCCGGAGGGGTGACCGTCCCGGTCTGCGGGTCGATGGTGTACTGGAAGGCGCGCACGTCACCGGTCCAGTCGATCGAGGTAAACCCTCCGACGAACAGCCAGCTGTCGCCGCTGACCGGTTGCAGCGAGCTGCTCGCCGCCCCTGCGCCCGTGCCGGTCATGGCCATCATGCCCTTGATGGTGGCCGAGAGCGAGCTGACCAGCGAATTGGGTTCGCTGGCGGAAAAATACTGGCCGCGGCCGTTGACTGCGGCGTGCCACAGATCATCGACGTTGGTGGCGTTGCCGCTGGGTACCGACCAGTTCTTCGAGCCACTCTTGAGCGCAACGTAATCCCCGGTGGTCGCTGTCAGGTAGTCCGGATCGTAGGCCAGCGGCCCGCGCACCCCCAGGCCTAGCGTGAAGGTATTCATATGCTGGTACATCGCCGGGTCGGTCGCTGTGGCGGGCACCGTGTCTGGCATGGTCGGGCGCAGATCGGTTTTCCAGTAGTACTCGGCCACGTCCGCCAAGGTGTTGGCGGTTTTGGAGCTGTCGAGCATCGGCCGGTTCTCGGCACCGTCCTGGTCACCCACCAGCGTCTTGCCGTCGAGTTGCAACGGACCGTAGGTGGACGACTCGTTGTTGTTGTTCCAGTAGCCGTCCGTGGTCAGCAGCGCAAAGTTGCGCTGGCAGGAGTACTGGATTGGGTCGTAGACCTGTCCGCTGACCTGCTTGGCGTAATAACGGCCGACCTTGGACAAGGCACCGCGCAGCGGAGTTGAGCTGTTGGGGTTGATCGAGTACAGCAGATTGAAAAAGCTGTTCTTCTGCGTCTGATCGAAGTCGCGGACGTCAAGGAACTGATTGCCCGTCACTCCGGTGTCGCTGATGATCGTGAAACCGACCCGCGCTCCGGCGTCCAGCGGCTGGAAGACCCGCCCTGATGAACTGCGCATCATCAGGATGCGTGTCCGGTAGTAGCTGTACCAGTTGGCGTAGTTCTGCGCTTCCGCAGAGGTGGTGGATACAGTTACAGCGGTGAAGACTGCGTTGCCCGGGGCCTGGCCAACCGTGCTGTTGCATTCCTTGTAGAAGGTCGTGTTCTTGTCCACGGTGCCGGTGGCGCTGTAGACCCAGTTCAGCGCACCCTGAACACCGGAGTATCTGTAATAGACCTTGCCGTTCAGGTTGGTACCGTTACCCCCGGCGAAACCGTCGGAGGGCGCCGATGAGAAGTTGATGTTCGGATACAGGCTGCCGTCGGCTCGCTTGGGCAGTTCGTAGATCGTGTTCGGGTCATAGGCCACCCCGTTGCACTGGACACTGAGCTTGCCGTAGGCATTGTTGGCCAGGCTGTTCACGTCATCGGGCATGTAGTCCCAGCCCATCGACCCCGAGGTGTCGAGGATGAACATGATGTTCGGCTTGGTCAGCCCCTGCACGGTGCTGATCGGGCTGTTGGCGATATCGGCCGAACCGGCCAGAGCCGGGCCGGCCAGGAGGGGCGCCAGCAGCCACAGACTCGTCAGGGCCAGACGTGTCGGACGGAGGGTGATGCGGTCGTTCATGGAGGGCCTCATCAGAAATGCACGATCGTCTCGGTCAGACTGGTGGCGTTGCGTGCGCCTTCAGTGCGGACCGTGATGCGGAAGAATTGCTGCAGCGAGGGGACGCCCGGTGGCGGCAGGGTGTTGTAGTCGATCTTGCCGCGCACCGAGACGTGCTCGTTCACCGACATCGGCTTGGAGCACACCATGCCGCCGGTCGTGGTGGTGTTGCCTGGCAAGTTGCACAGGCGCTCGACCACATAGCGGGCCTTGATCGCGCCGCCGCGCACATTGAACGCTGCCGAGGGCTGGATGCAGGCAGCCACGGCCACGCCGTTGGTCTTGGCCGCTGCACAACCATCGTTGTCCCAGTCGACGGCCGTGCGCTGCGGGTCGGTACTGTGTCCGAGCGCATCGAGTCGGTCGAAGTAGCTGGCGAAGTAGCCGATTCCGGCTGGGGAATCGGTGTCGAGTTCGATCTTGCCGGCTCGCGCCTGCACCCAGCCGATGGCGGTGCGCATGGCGGTGTCGGTGGCCAGCAGGGCGTCGCGCTTGAAGCCGAGGTTGCCCAGCACGCCGGAGCCGGTGTCGACGGCGCGGATCAGAGCCACCGCTGCCAGCGACAGCGCCAGCATGGTGATGAGCGCAAAGATCAGCGTCATGCCGCGTTGGGCTGCAGCGATCCGGCCAGCGAAGCGACGGGGAAGAGGGGATGAAGACATGGAAGACTCCGGTCGCATCGGCTTCAGGACTGCCACAGCATGTTGCGCAACGGCACCACGACTTCGAAGACCTTGTAGCGGTAGCGCTGCCAGTCGGCGACGTTGTCGACCGGCAGCGGGGTGGCCGTGATGCCATCCGGGTGCCAGACCGGTGCAGGTGCGTTGACGGCAGTCTTCTCGGCCTGATCACTGCGTGCGACCAGCGCCACCCGGATCGCGATGACCTGGGCCCACTCGGCGGCGGTGGCCGGATTGACTGCGGTCCAGGTGTCGACCTGTTGGTCGGCATTGGTGTCGCGACCGTAGACCGCCTGCAGGTTGACGATGTTGCCAAACAGATCGGTCGAGGTGGTATTGCCGGTGGTGGAGTCGAAACTGTCCAGCCGCAGCGATCGCATGGCGCTGCCGGCGGCGGCGTCACGGATGCTGAAGCGGTGATCGAGCAGCGTGCCGAGGTTGATCAGGAAGCTGCTGGCGGCATAGCTGATGCTGGCGTCGACCGCACCGGGGAAGATGGTGTTGGTCGGGTCCTGATTCCAGGGCCACTCGGCATCGGCCCGGTGCTCGAGCGCCGTGTCGGTCGGATTGCTGCTAACGGTGAAGAGACTGCACCAGCTGGGGGTGGTCTGTGTTGTGCCGAGCTGGGTGGTTGGAATCGCCAGCATCAGGTCGCCCTTGCGCACGCCCAGGCCGGTGCCCTTGTCGATCAGGAACGACGTGTCCGCGCGCTGATGGTCGCCGTAGACCCGGATCGGCAGGGCCAGTGCAGCGTTGGAGCTGCCCAGGATCTGCAGGCTGTCAGGGGCATTGCCGCCGCCGTCAGTGATCACCACCGGCGCCATGATCCGGTTATAGGCCACGTTGTTGCGCCGACCGCGGATCTCGCCGCAGCCGGTGGTGCCACCGCTGGTCATGCCAAAGCCGGCGGTCTGAATTTCAGACTGCAGACGCTGCAGGGCCAGGGCACCGTTGATCTGGGCGTCAGAACCCGACGTGGTCGTGCGCTTCTGGCCTTCGTAGACGAGGGCGACCTGGGCAATGATCAGCACGGTCACCAGGCCGATGGCCATGCCGACCATCAGTTCGATCAGGCTGAAACCGCGCTGGGTGCGGCGCTGCGAGAGCAGCAGGGTCAACATGAGGGCGCTCCGTCTGGGTCAGAGGTTGGGGTTGATCGTGGTCGACGTGACGAACTGGTGTGACCCTTCATTGGGGACTTTCCAGCGGATCGTGATGTTGAAATCACCCGTGATCGGGTCATAGGTGGTGTCGTAACTCGCCCCCGGCAGCGCGGCCTTGAGCCTGCCCTCCCAGGCCTGGCAGGGGGGGTGCCCCGGGCAGCCTGCGGTGTCGTACTGCGCGCGCTTGGCCAGATCGGCCCAGATCGTGCCGACCAAATCGGCGGCCACATTGGAGGCGTCGATGCGGTACTTGGCGCTGGAGGCAGCCCGGCCCATCGAGACCTGCAGCCCGACCAGTCCCAGGATGGCGATCGAGAAAATCAGAATCGCGATCAGGCCCTCGATCAGCACGACCCCCTTCTGGGTGTTCCGTGCGCGGCGATGAGCCATCGAGGGGGAAGAGCGTCGGCAGAACATGATCTTGGGCTCCCGGGTTGGGACAAATCAGGGGGCGGTCGGCAACGCGTTCGTCGCGTCAGTAGCACTTGCGCGGATCGGCATCGCTGACGACCGCCGGATCGCACATGCGCACGCTGCCGCCATTGCTGATGGCGATCCGCAGGCGACGAGCCTCCAGGCCCGAGATGTGATCGATCTGCAGACAGCGGATGGCATCACCCCCCGCAGCGACGACCTGACCGAAGCCGTTGAAACGCGTCTGCGAGCTGTTGACCGGCGTGACGCAGTCTTCGGCGAACACCGTGACCGACACCTGCGAGCCGGACTCGCCGCGGGGGTGCTTGTCGATCAGCTTGGGCGCCTGGGTCGCGCTGGGGGCTCGGTCACACAGGCCGGCCGGGTTGTTGATGGCCACCACCCAGGAGGCCGAGGTGGTCGACAGCGTGCAGCTGGCATCCAGCACGGTCGGCACCGCGTTGGCCACCAGCCAGAAGCTCACCGGCTCATTGCGACGCACTGCCTCGGCCCGAGCCTTCTGCAGACCGGCCTGAAGCGATTCCGCCGCCGTGCGCACCTGGGTGTTGCGCATCCAGGTGGAGAAGCTCGGGATCGAGGCCATGACCACCAGGGCCAGGATCGCCATCGTGACCATCAGCTCGATCAGGCTGAAGCCGTGTCTGGCATGTCGGGTGTGCATGGCGATCTCGTCGGGTGGCGAAAAAGGTGGGAGGGACGGCGCAGACAGGCCGCATCAGCACTCGCTGCCGCGCGACAGCCAGCAGGGCTTGTTGACGCCCACACCCTTGAAGCTGGTGGTGACGCGGTTGTTCGATTCGTCCACGGTGAACTCGTAGCCCACCATGCCGGTTCCTGCCCGGCCAGTGGCCTTGAGCAGATAGGCCTGACCGGTGCTGGCGCAGCTGTATTCGAAGTACTTGGTGCCGTTGGGCTGGGCGATCACCGCGCCATTGGCACAGGCGCCGTTGCCGTAATCCCGGTTGTCCTGGTAGTACTGCTCCATCGTCACGCGGTAGTTCGACAGGAAGGTCGGCGCTTCGGAGATCTCGCCGCGGCGCACGTAATCGTTGTACGAAGGGATGGCGAAGGCGGCCAGGATGCCGACGATCAGGACCACGATCATCAGCTCGACGAGCGTGAAGCCACGGTTCGAGGCCAGGGCACGGACGGTGTGGGGACGGTGCAGGGTCATGATCGGGGGCGCAAGGAGGGGACGTGTCCGGATGCTACGGTTCGGCGGCGCCAGGACCAAGCTCCTTGCGACCGGTCGTCGGCTGAGGGACGGCCGTCTGTCGCCCTCAGGGTTCGCTGAGGAACGACGTACGCAGGCGATGGGTGGTCATTGGGGATAATGGCGACCTTGCGCCGTCCGCCGGGTCTTACGGCCCGAGAACCGGACTCCGAATTCCACTCAATTCACTCAATATCCCTGCAGCCCATGGCCCAGTACGTTTTCACCATGAACCGCGTCGGCAAGATCGTGCCGCCGAAGCGGCAGATCCTGAAGGAC
>DALYHR010000006.1:0-21756 GCA_031970775.1 Burkholderiaceae bacterium
CCGAGCAAGCCACCTGCCAGCACAAGGGACACCGCCTGCTCACGCTGCGCCGGCTCGGCCAGTTCGGCAGCGGCAAAGCGGTAAAGCTGCCCATTGGCGCTGTAGTAGCCGGCAAAGACCGTCGAGGCCAGCAGCAGCCAGAAACTGCCCAGCCACACCGCCGTCGCACATAACCCAGCGGAAATCAACGCCACCCACAACCCCAGCTGAAAGGAGCGCTGCCGCCCCCAGCGCCGCTGCGCAGCCGCGACCCAACCGGTCGACAACGCACCGCCCACCACATAGCCCATCACGGGCAGGGTCGCCATCCAGGGCAGTGGGGCCAGCCGAATGCCAACCAGTCCATTGATGGCGATGAAAACGACGTTATTGGTCAGAAACAGGCCCTGAGCCAGCGCCAGCAGCCAGAGGGAACGGGACATACGGGAATCGGTTCCGAACATTGGATGAACGAAAAAAGGCACCCGAAGGTGCCTTGTAAAGGGCCCGAAGGCCGGGGGAATGGGAAAGATCGTACCTGTTTCCTCGCTCAGGGGACGGCGATCGTCTTAGTGGCCGTCGCAGAATTCCAAGTGGCATCACCCGCCTGGGTGCCAGTCACCGAGCAGGTACCCTTGGCCTTGCCGGTCACCGTCGTTCCGCTAAGGGTACAGATCGTCGGTGTGGTCGAAGTCAGGGTCACCGGCAGGGTCGAGGTGGCGGTCGCCGACACATTCACCACGCTGGTGCGGGTCGCCATCTTGGTTGGGGTGAAGGACAGGCTGACCGTCTGGGTGAACTTGGCGATCGTCGCCGAAGCACTGGCGCTCCAAGCCGACGAAGTCGACGGCACATTGGTGGTGCTCGCGTTAGCAGCCATGCGATACAGCACCGTACCGACGTTTGTCGCTGCGACTGTGAGCGTTTTTCCCGTGCCGGTCGTTGTACTGGTGGTCGAGGCCACGGCAGCCACATCGGTCCAGGTCACCCCCTTATCGATCGACTGTTGCACCACCCACAACTTCTCGATCTTCGAGGTGTCGTTGTAGGTCAAGGTCACCGATGCCTTACCCGCGACCTGAGCAGCCGTTTTCAACACAGGGGCATTGGGCGTAGCAACGCTCAGGGCCGCCGAGGTGGCCGAACCGGCGGCACCGGTTGCCGTCAGGGTGTAAGTGCGCAGCGTATCCAGCGGCAGTGAAGTCGAATCGGTGTAGTGAACCAGGTTGGCCGGCAACGTGGTTGTGGTGGTTGTCGCACCCGTGACCGACTTGAGCGTTTGGACAAACTCGGTCGACGAGTTGTCGGTCCAGGTCAGCAGCAGGCCACCGGTCACCGACGTCGCAGCCAAGGCGCTCGGTGCCGAGGGCGCCGCCTCGTTGACCTTGAACACCACCGGGCGCATGAAGTCGTTTTCTTCATGACCGAGGATGTGGCAGTGCCAGACATATTCCCAACCAAAGTTGGTCATCGCGTTGACCACCGGGGCTGGCAGACCGGTATTGACGTCGATCTGTGTGAAGCCAAACGGCGAGCCCAGCGGCTGGCTCGGGTCCATCGCCCGATTCGACAGCGGCAGACCGAAGCCCGGCAGCACGGGGTGCTTGGGCTTGAGGGCCACGACGATGTCCTCCAGCGGGTTCATCTTCACGGTTTCCTTCCAGCCCACCTCCGAGGCTTCGGGGGCCGTGATGAAGCCGTCCCAGCCCACCCGGTTGATCACCTGAACATTCATCAGGTGGAAGTGCACCGGGTGAGTGTCCACGCCGTTGTGGGTGATCTTCCAGAGCTGCGTCTCGAAGTCATTGATGATTTCGCTCGGCGGATCGATATAGAACAGCGGAATCGTGGTCTGGGTGGTTGCGGCCGTAAACGGCAACTCGATACCCAGCGTCGCGTTCAGACGCCCGAAGGTCGGCTCGAACAGCTCCTGAATCGCCTTGTTCTTGACTAGGATCGCCCCGTTGCCCTGCGGGCCGACGCTGGCCTTGGCCTGTGTGCCACCGGCCGGCGGCGCAGCCACCGTCACCGTCGGAGCCGAGGTGTAGCCCACCCCCGGGTGAACCAGCGTGATATCAAAGACCTTGCCTGTGGCCGTGCCCGTGGCCGTCACGCCACCAGCCGTGGTCGGCGGATCGACCGTGATCGTTACACCGCTGAAGTCGCTATATCCGCCACCGCCCGCCGTACTGGGGTTCTTCGGATCCGGTGCCACCAGAATGAACTGACCGACGCCACTATCGACCGTGGCCAGTGCCTTCACTGCTGTAGGCGAAGGGGCAATTGCCACTGTCGGCGCCACGATATAGCCACTGCCTGGGTTGGTAATCGTGATCGAGGTGACCTTGCCCTTGGAGGTACCGGCGGTGCCGATCACGGCAGTGCCCGTGGCTTGAACGCCCGTCGGATCGGTTGGCTTGGAGAACGTGACGATCGGAGGGGTCGTGCTGACGTAACCCGAGCCGCCGTTGGCGATCTTGACGCTGTTGACCTTCAGCGTCGTACGCGCCATCGCCCCCCCCCGCCGCCCGATGCGGCCGTGATGCGAACATTGGGTGCGACCACATAACCGGAACCTGCATTGGTCACGGCGATCTTGTCGACCTTCATGGTGGCATTGGCCGTCGCCTGGGCCGTAGCACCGCCGCCAGTGAAGGTGACCGCCGGAGCCTTGACATAGCCCGAGCCCGGATTAGCCGGATCAACAATCACCTGACCGAAGGCGCCCGGATCGCCCGTGCTAAAGACGAACTGGGGTGACTGAATCGTGCCTACATTGATCGAGGCAAAGGCGCGCGTGTCATCCCAACAACCTGCCGTCGGGGTCTTGGGGTTGGGGGTGGTGCAACCCGGATTGAAGGCAGCGTTGTAGGCGGACTGGGCCACCACCGGGCGCTCTTGAGTACGCGCATATGACTGCGGCAACTGTGCGGCCAGGGCCCCCACATTGAAGGCCTTGGGCGAACCGCCACCGTTCAGGGTGGAAGCGACCCGGAATTGCATCAGCGTACTGGTGTTCGGGCCGTAACCAGGCACTGTGTCCTCAGCCCCACCTGCACTGGATTGATCACCCACGCCCGGGAAGTACGCATTACGCGGATCACCCGCCGGCACGGGAGCAAACATGTCGTTGTAGGCGATCAGGGTCTGCCCAGCGTACTTTGAGAAGTCAACCACCACATCGGCACGCTCGGCATTGCCCAGGAACAGGCCCGTGGTCCCGACATTCAGCACCGTGATCCGCCCCTTGTCGTAGATCGGATTGGTCGGCAGCGGATCGATCACATTGAGCTTGGCCAGCAAACCGCCTTCGTTGCCGAATTGATACATCGTCGGCCCGGCTGTGGCCGGATCGGGAACCCCTCCAGTGCGGGCATCGGTCGGCCAGTTGGCCGGGGTGCAACCGCCGCCGACCTGATCAGACCGGGTTACTCCAGCCGGACAGGGGTTAGCAGGTATTACCGCAGGCACCATCCTGACTTCGGTCGGCCAGAAGGCACCAACCGGACCGGACAGCGGCGCACCGGTGGCAGCGTCCACCCAGGTTCGGTTTCCCGTCGCATCCACCGGGCTGCCGACATTGCCTGCCGTATCAATCACCGCCCCATTCGGATCGCCCACGAACAGGTTGAAGGTCATCATCCGGTCGTTGGAACCGTTGAGAATGCGCAGGCGGTAGGCCTTGGGCTCGACTTCGACGAACGGGTAGGCCACCCCATTGACCACCGGTGTATCGCACCAGGCCTCAGGCGTGGTGGTTTCATCGCCATAGGCCCCGGTCGGCAGCGGATACAGCGCCGGGAACACCGGCCAGAACCAGGGGCCATAGTGCCAGCGTCCGACCACGTTCCAGCTTTGCAGTTGGCCTGGGTCCTGTACGGTTTCATAGACGTGCGGGAACCACAGGTTGCCGTAGTCGCCCCAGGCTGTGGTGTTCCAGCGGGCATCCTGCAGCGCGATGTCCTTGGGCACGAAGCACTTGTCCTGGAGCACCAGCGGAATCGTGTCGGCTACGGCCGGAATCAGCCCTGACCCATTGGTCGTCAGCGTGCCGGTCGGATTCGCGACAGTCGGTGCCAACACGCCGGGCAGGGTCTGGGCCGGCATCAGCGAAAGTTCCTCGTCATCGGTCAGCCAGTACGGTGCGGCCATGCCGGCGTAGGCATTCAGACGGGTCATGCCAACGGCGTGGTCGTGATACCACATCAGGCGTGCGCTCTGCCCGTTGACGTAGTAGAGCGTGACCGCACCCGGGCCCGGGTCGTACATGTCGGGCACGTTGACGGTACTGGCACCACGCAGGAAGCTCGGTAGCAGAGTCGGGTCGACGATTTCGGAGGCCAGCGAGTTGCCCGAGAAACCAGCCGTCGTGACGTGGCCTGCATCCTCTTCACCGATCGGAGTGAACCACTGATGGGCCGTCCCGTCGCTGATCCAGGGGGTATCGCCGCCGTGCAGATGGATGGCAATACGGTTCTGGCTGTAGAGCGTCATGCCATCCGGGCCGTAGCCAGCGCCCATCAGCGACTTGTCGACCGGGATGAACAGATCGCCATTGCGTGCTGAGACGATGGCCTCGCCCGCCGGCGTGGTGCCGCCAATCACGGCACGGCCCACCGGCAGAAGATTCCAGAACTTGACCCGGGTCGGCGTGCCCTGCTTGGCAAAGATTGCCGGGCCGAGATAGTGCGGGTCGGTCACGGCCCAGGCGTTTTTCTTCCTGCCGTTGCGCGAACCGTCGGCGTTGGTGTCCCAGATCTGAATCGGGGTGCCGTCCGGGTAGAACAGCTGCTTGTAGCCGGCGGCAGCCAGTGCAGTCGTGCGCACGGCTTCGGTCATGCCAACGGTCAGCGTCGAGGCCCCGGCGGCGGCCTCCATCGCCGGCGAAACGATCTGCACATAACCGCGCAGCACCGAACCACCCGTACCCGGGCCGGTCACCCCGCCGCCGACTTTCGGCAGATCGGAGTGCATCTGCTCGCGGTACTCAATCGCAGCGAGTTCAAGGTAGTCATCGTTGGTGGTGACCCCATTGGGGCTCAACCACTTCTCGGGCCGGGCCAGCGGAATCAGCTTGGCCGCCGTCGTGTTGTCACTGAGCGTGTTGGCCGCTGTGGCAAAGGGGCTCAGCGGGGCGAGCCGGTCAACAAACTTGCGCAGTGCCTTGCCGGTGTCCGGGCTGGCCCGGTAGCCGGGGAACAAAGCATCGACTTGCGCACCGGCCATCGTGCCGATATCCAGCGTGCCACCGGTCATCGTGCCAGCTTGGCGCAGACCGGAAGGACTGTGCGAAAAGTAGGTCGGCACCACGATCGGATTGCCCACCGGATCGACGCTATCGGCAAAACCGACCCCCGCCTGAGCAGCCCCGATCAGCGCCAGTTGCGCGGCCACTGCGACCGCAGCCTTGGCGTAACGAACGCCTGAACCCATCCCCGATTTGGTCTTGGACATTCCCAGCTCCCGTTGAAAACACTTTGTTGCGTGTATTTCTACGATGCGCTTTTAATTTCCGGTCCAACCAAGGGAAAACACTAATTGATCGACTTTTTATTAAAAATAATTAACGCAATAATTTGATAGATTATGAAAAATTAATATAATTTGCTCAAATTTAGTTTAAGAACCTCCCGGAATAATTTGCATATTACGAATTTTTATTCGATTTATTAAGAATTCATAATCAACTCAAGTGATGCGCAATAACAACACACAGTAGTGATAAAAGTCACACATTGCCCGAACTATTTGGGGGAATTCATCGACCCCATTTGCGGTAACGCGAACCCCAAAACCCCCATCGACGCTACGCCCACCAACAGCATCGGCAGCCCCAGGGTGCCGCCCCACTGCAAGGCCATGCCGCCCAAAGCCGGGGCGCAGAGCCCCCCCAGGGTGTAGGACAACACCAGAACCGCTGTCGCATTGACCAGTTCCTCTCCCTGCCAGCGATGCCCGATGCCCACCATGGCCAGGGTGTACAGCGCCCCTCCGGCACCCCCCCAGATGAAAGCCAGAACCCCATTGAGGCCCTGCAACCCAGGCCACAGCACCAGCACCGGCATCAACAGAGCGGCCAGCAGATTGACCAGTCCACAGACGCGGCGCACCGAGCCCACCGGCCAGCGATCCGCGGCCAGACCGGCTGGCAGCATCAGCACGGCACTTCCCAGCCCGCTGGCCGAAACCAGCAAGGCCGACTGCGTCGAACTCAGGCCCTGAGATAGGCCATACAGAGGCAGGATGCTCGACAGACCCGCCTCAAAGAAGCCCCCAATGAAGCCGGCGACCAGCACAGCCGGCTCGGCCCGCAGCGCCTCCAGCAGCCCAGCCCAACCCAGCCGGCGCGTAGAAGCGGTCTGACGCGGCGCATCGATCGAGGGCACCAGCAGCGTCAGCGCCACACCCGCAGCGAGCAGAGCAACCGCTACCCAGCGGGACCGCAAGCCCGCAGCACCTTCCGAACCCAGTGCCGCCAGCAGGGTCGGACCGATCACGAACGTGGCTCCGACCAAGGTGGCGTAAAGCCCAACCAGCCTGCCCCGCCAGGCCGGCGGTGACAGCGTCGCCACCGTGGCTTCGGCCACGATCCATCGCAGTGCCGCAGCCCCACCGGCCACCAGGTACAACGCCGCCCACGCCAGAGGGCGCGGGGCCTCGTACTGGATGCTCAGGGTGATCAGCAGGATCGACAGCCAGGGCAGCAGTCCGCTGAGGATCAGCGCCCGACGGGTCCCCAAGCGGCGGACCCACCGCGCGGTAAAAGGGGCGGCCAGCGCCATACCCAGCCACTGGCTGGCACTGACCCAGCCGATCTCTGCGCTATCGAAGCCCAGACTGCGCAGCGTGAACAGCAGCAGCGGGGCAAACAGGAACAGTCCGGAGAGTTCGCAGACCGTGGAGATGAACAGCGCGACCAAGCCGATCGCGCGGGAGCGGCCCGGAGGGTGCGAATCTTCAGGCGGCGCCGAGGGTGGTGCGCCCGTCGTCGCCGGGAGCGCGTCGAGGGGGCGTGGTGACGCGGGGACGTTGCTCATCCGCGGCATTGTCTTCGACGCTTCCGGGCACGCTGCGCGTCGGCGCAGTGCCGATCGCGGCGGGTGCCGGATCCAGGAAGTGCTCGGAAGCCCGGGCCTTGTGCAGCACCGACTGCAGCGACCAGACCAGCCCCACCACGCCCAGCATCACCATCAACAACGGCGCCCAACTGCGACGCGTACTGCGGCGTGGCGGGTAGCGCAACTGGCGCAGGTCGCTATCGGGTGAGCGGCGCTGTTGACGCTGACCATAGAAAGGAACGGGTACGGTCAGTTCGTGCGCATCGGGCAGAGGCACACCCGGACTGGGTGCCACATGCTCGGCGGGACGCGAATGATGAAACCACTCCGCCGTCTCGACGTTGACGGCATTGAGCGAGGGGCGGCGCTCGACATAGGCCAGTCGCAGCGCACGACGATGGCCCCGCGCATCGAGTCCAAGGGCAAAACTGACCTTCTCGCCCACCCGGGGCGGAATGTCATCAAGGGGGACTTCACTGCCTTGGACGAACAGGGCTTCGTGGCTGCCTTCGCGGACCACGATGCCGCAGCCGCGCGGCTCATCCCAGTATCGAACCTGACCTTGGTACCTCACAAAACTCTCCTGCATTTCAGGCCGTCGCACGGAGTGCATCGGCAATGTCAGCAGGTTAGCGAGGACTGGCCCGGTTCCGGCGGCGAACTCCCCCGCCAAGGGGGGAGTTCGTGTCGGATGCCCAGCGGTTTCCCCCACAGACCGGGGGGATCCAGGGCGATCGCGACAAGTTCGCGACGAAACGCCTGGCGGCGAACGTCAGCGACTTCAGACGCGTTCGAAGATTGCGGCAATACCCTGGCCACCGCCGATGCACATCGTCACCAGCGCATAGCGGCCGCTGATGCGCTGCAGTTCGTACAGGGCCTTGGTGGTGATGATCGCGCCGGTGGCGGCCACCGGGTGACCCAGCGAGATGCCCGAACCGTTCGGGTTGAGCTTGGCGCTGTCAAAACCGAGTTCACGGGCCACGGCGCAGGCCTGGGCGGCAAAGGCCTCGTTGGACTCGATGACGTCCATGTCGGCCAGGCTCAGACCGGTACGCTCCAGCACGCGGCGAGTCGCCGAGACCGGGCCGATGCCCATGATTTCGGGGTCGACGCCGGTGTGGGCGTAACCCACCAGACGGGCCAGGGGCTTGAGGCCCTGGGCGGCCACGGCCGCACCCGAAGCCAGCACCACCGCACCCGCGCCGTCATTGATGCCCGAGGCATTGCCAGCGGTGACGCTGCCGTCCTTCTTGAAGGCCGGACGCATCTTGCCCAGCGATTCCATCGTGGTGTCGGCCTTGACGTGCTCGTCGGTATCGAACAGCACGGTGCCCTTCTTCGAGGTGATCTCGACCGGCACGATCTGGCTCTTGAAGCGACCTTCGGCGATGGCCTGAGCGGCGCGACGATGGCTTTCGACGGCCAATTCGTCCTGCATCTCGCGGCTGATGCCGAAGCGGGCGGCGACGTTTTCAGCCGTCACGCCCATGTGGATCTTATGGAACGGGTCGTTGAGGATGCCGACCATGTAGTCGACCATCGCGGCCTCGCCCATGCGAACGCCCCAGCGAGCGCCCGGCATCAGATAAGCACCGCGGCTCATGTTCTCGGCACCGCCGCCCACGGCGATGTCGACATCACCCATCGCGATGGCCTGCGCGGCCGAGATGATGGCCTGCAGACCCGAGCCGCACAGACGGTTGACATTGAAGGCCGGCACATGCTGACCGATACCCGCATCGACAGCGGCCACACGGCTCAGGTAGGCGTCACGCGGCTCGGTCACCACGACGTGACCCATGGCCACATGTCCGACGGCGTCGCCAGCCACGCCAGCACGCTCCAGGGCAGCCTTGATGGCGATCGCACCCAGACGGGTCGGGGGAACGTCCTTCAACGAACCGCCGAAACCACCCACAGCCGTACGCGCTGCGCCAACAACGAAGATATCCAGTGCCTTGCTCATATCGAGGTCTCCTCAGGGAATGAGATGTTATGAAAGTGACTGTGTCCAAGGGATTGACACAGCCGGTTGACAGCCATCATCGGCGGGCTGGCTGACACAGCGCCTACCCGCTCACGGTGTTCTCAGGCTCGGCGTCGGGCGGCCGGATCTCACCGGTGCGCAGCAACGCGGTCGCTTCGTCGACCGGCACAGCCCGCGCAAAGAGCCAGCCCTGCAGCGTGTCGCAGCCATGCTCGATCAGGAACTGATCCTGCAACGCGGTCTCCACCCCTTCGGCCAGCACTTCCAGACCCAGGGTGTGGCCCATCGTCACGATCACCGAGGTAATCTCGGTCGAGGTGGCGTCGTTCGGAATACCGCGCACGAAGCTCTGATCCACCTTGAGCTTGTCCAGCGGGAAGCGGCTGAGGTACGACAGCGAGGAATAGCCCGTGCCGAAATCATCGATCGCCAGTCGAACACCGAGCGCCTTGAGGGCCGTGAGCCGCTCGGTGGCCAGCGATGCATCGAGCAGAGCGCTTTCCGTGATTTCCAGCTCCAGCCGATGCCCGGGCAGACCGGTGCGCTCCAGGATGCGAGCGATCTTCTCGGACAGATCAGTCTGTGCAAACTGGATCGGTGACAGGTTGACGGCGATGATGTCGGGGGCGATCCCCTCGCGCACCCACTGCGCCATCTGCCAGCAGGCCTGATAGAGCACCCATTCACCCAGACGCAGGATGAGACGGGTCTCCTCCGCCACCGGGATGAACTGCGAGGGCGGGATCATCTGCTTGCTGCCGTTGTCGAACCAGCGCGCCAGCACCTCCAGACCGATGATGCGGCGGCTGCGCGCATCGATCAGCGGTTGATAGTGCAGCTCGAGTTCATCGTGTTCCAGGGCCCGGCGCAGACGGGTTTCCATTTGGAGCCTGCGCTGCGCCGCCTGCGTCAGCGCCTCGGTATGGAAGCAGTAGTTGCCACGGCCGTTGCCCTTGGCCTGATACAGCGCGGCGTCCGCCTGCTGCAAAAGCTTCTGCGCATCGTCGCCGTCGTCCGGGAAGACGCTGATGCCCACACTGGCGCCGGTGTAGACCTCCTGGCCGCTGCGCAGCTCAAAGGGCCGGCTCAGCACCTCGATGACCTGATGGGCGACCTGCCCGGCCTCGCGCGCCTCGCCGATCTGATCGAGCACGATGACGAACTCATCGCCGCCGAGCCGCGCCACCAGATCGGTTTCACGCATACGCTCGACCAGCCGCTGCGACATCGCCCGCAGCAGCTGGTCGCCCGCCGCATGGCCCAGGCTGTCATTGACGTTCTTGAAGCGGTCCAGATCGAGCAGCAGTACGGCGCCGCGGCCTCCATGACGCCGCACCGAAGCCAGGCAGCGCGACAGATGCCCCATCAGCAGCACCCGGTTGGGCAGACCGGTCAGCAGATCATGGTGAGCCAGATATTTCAGATCCGCTTCGGAGCGCTTGGCCCCGGTGATGTCGGTGCAGGCCGCCACGTAGCTGACGATCAGGCCCTGATCATCGCGAACCGCATTGACCGTCAGCCGCTCCGGGTACTCCTCGCCGCTCTTGCGGCGATTGACCACCTCACCCTCCCAGTGGCCCGCCCCCTTGAGCGCGCCCCAGAAATCCCGATAGAACCTGTCGTCCTGCCGACTACTGCGCAACAGCCGCATCGGCTCGCCGATCAGCTCGGCTTCGGTGTAGCCGGTGATACGGCAGAACGCCGGGTTGACCGCCAGGATGCGTGCATCGATGTCGGTGACGGCCAATCCCTCTTGCGTGTTCTGGAACACCACGGTGGAGAGTCGCTGGCGCAGGTCTTCCGACTTGCGCACCGTGATGTCCTCGAAGAACGCCAGAATTCGATCAGGCTCAATACAGACCGCGGTGACACCAACCGTCAGTGCCGTGCCATCCAGCGTCACCAGCGATCCTTCGGTGCGCATCGACTGCCCCAGCGTCATGGTGGCCCAGACCTCATGCACCTTCTGCCGGCGGCTCTCAGGCAGGAAGCGATCAAACTGGGTGTGCAGCACGGACAAATGGCGCGGACCCAGTCCGAGCAGTTGGCCCATATGGCGATTGAGCTCGATGATCAAGCCTGACGAGCTGATCACCAGGATGCCCAACGGGGCCTGTTCGGCATAGCGGCGGAAGCGGGCCTCCGTCCTGGCCTGCGCCAAGGCAATGTTGAGCCGGCCACGCGCGCGCAGAAACATCAGCAGCAGCACACTCAACCCGACGGCGAGCAACAGCAGCAGCAGCACACCCAGGATCAGCTGATAGAGCGGCCCCAGGGCCTCGCGCTCATCGAGCTTGACCATCAGGTGCCAGGGAACGCTATTCAACCTGACCAAGGCCGCCAAGGTCATGACACCGCGGTCGTCAATGCCCCGCACCACGGCAGCCGGGGCTTCCAGCGCCGAGCGCAGGTCCATGTCGCCATCCAGGTTCCAGGTCGGCACCGAGGCTGCATCGGCGACCTGTCGCGGCAACCGGGGGGTGTTAAGGACCTCGACCCCCTCCCCCTGCCGACGCAACAGCAGCATTTCGCCGCTGGCCGAGTCCATCAACTTCTGAAACAGCGAGTCGCCACCGAGCAGCGGGCCGGAGGCATCCAACTCCAGCACCAGCAGACCCTGAACGAAACCCAGGGGCGCGATCAGCGCCACCCGATGAAACGGCTGTGCCGAGGCCACAGCGTAGGGAATCCGATCGTTCACCCCCTGCGCGATCAGGCGGCTGACCGTGGGCTGCCAGACTGACTCCGTGAGGCTCTCGGTGCGGCCCTCCCGATTGGCCACGCCCAGCAAGGTGCCGTGTTCGCTCCAGAGTTCGACACGCAACCAACGCTGCCGCCGCACGATCTCCTCCAGCGCCGGGCTCACCTGTCCGGACAGCATCGCCTGACGCAGTTCGTCGGAGCGGACCAGCTGCCGCACCTGGTCCCGCCGAGCATTCAGGAGAAAATCCAGGAGATTGGCCTTGGCATGGGCCATGGCGGAAAGCCGATCAGCCTGGGCCCGCCGCATCTGATTGCCTTCCGAGCGCACGAGCCAGGCCGACACCATGCCGATGCCGATCAACAGCACCAGCAGCATCGCCCCCCACTGCACCCAGTCCTGACGAGCCAGACCCAGGGACACCTCAGCATCTGCAGAACCCCGCGGCCCGGTCTGGAAATCTTCCGAAGCGCTGCCTCGACGGGCAGCCAGATAAATCAGCCCCGCCGAAAGCAGGACGAAGCCCAGACCCTTGACGGTGCTGAACCACAGCACTTGCCGCACATCGATCAGCAGCGACAGCAGATGATCCGACGCGAGAATCCAGGCCCCACCCAGAACGGCGTAGACCAGAGAACCGATCAGCGCACGCCGATGGCGGCGGCGCGCGAAGGCCAGCACAGAAGAGGCAATGGCGGCGCGACGGGAAGTAGTAGCTTCGGCAACGGTCATGGCTTGCGCAGCATAACCGCTCAAACGGGGTCCGGAACCCGGTCCTGACCCCGTAATCGGCGCAGACTGTTTCAGTCCGCCGGGCCGCCCATGCCCATCATTCCGTGGCGCATCGGTCCATGGGCCAGGAAGCGACGCACTTTCTGCTGCTGCTCGGGGCGCAGGCTGTCGAAGAACGCCGCAGCCGCCTTGATCATCTCAGGACTGCGGGTACGCAGGGCCTCGCTGCGCTGATCGACCATCGCCTTGGCGGCAGCCTGATCAAACTTGTCCCCGGCGATCAGGGCCTGCATCGACTTGGCCGGGTCAGCCGGGTGCTCGGCCTGACGGGCGTCATGCCAGGCCTTGAGCAGGGCTGACAGCCTGGTTTTCTGGGCTGCATCGAGAACCAGGGCATCGCTGATTCGATCGGTCATACGGGCCTGACGCTCGGCGTGATGCTTTTCAGCCTGAGCCGGGTCAACGGCGTGGTGACCCGGACCGCCTTCATGCGGACACCAGCCGCCCTCGTCGTGACCGCCTCCCGGATGGGCCACGGCCACAGCGATGGCGGCGGCCGACAGGGCCACCAACAGTCCGCCCTTGACGGCCTTGCGACGTGCATCTGCGAACTTCATGATCATTTCTCCACTTTTTGAAGGATCGGGGCGGTGATTTCGAACCGGTTCCCCATGAACCCGTTCAACCTTCAACCCACGCCCTTATGCTGCGGTGCGAAGTTTGCGCGTGCAATGCGACCAGGTTTCTACTGTGTTGCAGTCGCTCACGACCTGTACCGACCGGCCTCCCGGAGAATCGGCAGCACTTCAATTCTGTCGTTGCGGAGTCGATCTTGAGCAGTCCCCGTCTGGTCGTTCTAGGCAATTCACTGACCGCGCTGGCGGTTGTCCGTGATGCCGCCGATGCTGGTCTGAATCCGATCCTGGTCGACAACCAGCCCGATGTCGCTCAGCGAACCCGGCGCGCCCAGGTCGTCCGGTTTGAGGAAGGTGCGTCGGACTACGACGTACTCGATGCCATCCTGGCCCTGGCCGATGAAGGCCCCATGTCGCTGATCGCCACCAGCGACCGCTGGGTGCGTTTCATCATGAACAACCGGCTGGTAGTCGGTCAGGCCTTCGAACGGGTGCTGCACCCGCGCAATGAAGCGCTGGAAATCTGCTCGGACAAGGCGTTATTCCTGCACTGGTGCCGCGAGCGAGGCTTTCCGGTGCCGGTGTCCTGGTTCCCGATCCTGGAGGATCGTCCTGAGGAACTGACCCTGCCGGTGATCATTCGCCCGACCACCACCCGCCACGGCGATGCAGCCAAGGTCATCCCGAAGGCCATTGAAGTGCGCACCGAGGAGGATCTGGAACGCTGGCTCGACACCTACCGCGATCACGGCGTCGAAGCTGTGGTCTCGCAGTCGCTGCTGGGCCGCAAGCTCGAACAGATCTCGATTCCGATCGCCCGCACCCCTGAAGCGCTGCTGTCCTTCGTCGCTCGCAAGGTCCGTCCGCTGCCGGATCGCTGCGCCGTCGGCTCCATGGTCGAGCTCTGGCCGGACGAGAACCTCGACACCCTGGCCTGCTGGATTGCCGAGGCCATCGACTTCTACGGCATCGGCGAGCTGGAAGTACTGCGCGATACGGAAACGGGGGAGTCCTGGGTGATCGAACTCAACCCCCGCCCCTGGCTGCAATACGCCCTGGCCCCGGCCGCGGGCTACGACTTCCTCAACCTGGTGATGGGCCGGCCGCTGCGCAATCTGGGTCAGCAGCGTCGCCAGGGCCGCACCTGGATCGAATTCCGCGGCGACCTCTTCAACGCCTTCTCGCGCAGCATCGGCTCGGTGCGCAGCGGCGAGCAGTCGATGGGCAGCTATCTCAGCTCGCTGTGGCGCGCCAATGTCAACGCGCGCTTTTCCTGGAAGGATCTGCCGGCCAGTTTCTGAGGTAGATCACGCCGCAGGCAGATTTCTTCGTTTCTTCAGCAGACGTTATGGCTTGGGGGTCAGGACCTCGCATCGTGAAAGCTTCTGTCAGAATCAGCATCCCTGACATTCACGACGTCCTGTCTCCCGGAGCTTCGCTTGAACAAACTGCTGATCACGCTCTCGATCGCCGCTGCTGGCCTGACCCTGAGCCTTGCCTCGTCTGACGCTGACGCCAAGCGCCTGGGCGGTGGCAAGCCCGTCGGCATGCAACGCCAACAGACCCCCACGACGCCGAGCAATTCGCAGGCCACACCGCCGACCCCGGCTCAGGCTCCGACCGCCACGCCGTCTCCGGCAGCCAACCCTGGCGCCGCTGCCACGGCTGGAGCCGCCGCGCAGCAAGCTGGCAAGCGCAGCTGGATGGGCCCTCTGGCCGGTCTGGCTGCCGGTCTGGGCATCGCCGCCCTGGCCAGCCACTTCGGCTTCGGCGAAGGTCTGGCCAACTTCATGATGATCGCCCTGATGGCTGTGCTGGCCTTCGTGGTGATCGGCTGGCTGCTGCGCCGCTTCGGTCCGAAGCCCGCTGCCCCGGCGATGGCCCAAACCCCGGATGGCATGCAGTTTGCCGGTGCCGGTGGCGCCTACATGCCGCCCGCGCAGGCCTACCAGAACACACCGTCCCTGGACACGGCCAGCGCCGTAGCCCCGGCGATGGCCTCCGCAGCAGCACCGCAGAGTGCGGCCCCGGCGGTTCTGCAACTGCCCGCCGGCTTCGACCGTGAGGGCTTCGAGCGCACGGCCAAGACCCTGTTCATCCGTCTGCAGGCCGCCAACGATGCCGGTCAGGTCGAGGATCTGCGCCGCTTCACCACGCCGGAGTTGTTCGCCGAACTGCGCCTTGACCTGCAGGAACGCGGCACCTCGCCGCAGCAGACCGATGTCGAGGAACTCAACGCCCGCATCGTCGACGCTGCCGAGGAAGCTCAGCAGCAAGTGGTCTCGGTGCACTTCCACGGCCGCATCCGCGAAACCGTGGCCGGCCAATCGACCACCGAGACCTTCGACGAGGTCTGGCACTTTGTGCGGCCGGCCGACGGCAACCACGGCTGGGCCATCGCCGGCATCGCTCCGGTTCAGACCCCGGCCGCTCCGACGGTGCACTGACGCTGCCTGACCGCCATGCGCGTCGTACTGGCCGAAGACGATCCGATCCTGGCTGACGCGCTGTCAGCGCAGTTGGGCACCGCTGGTTTTGGGGTCGAGGTCGCACCCAACGGCGCGGTGGCCGAGTACCTGCTGACCCGGCCTGGCTCGGACCTGGGCATCATCGACCTGGGCCTGCCCCTGGTCGATGGCCTGACCGTGGTGCAGCGGGTGCGCAGTGCGCGGCCCACGGTGCCTTTGCTGATCCTCACTGCGCTGGATGGTCTGGAGAACCGGGTGGCAGGCCTCAATGCCGGCGCCGACGACTACCTGACCAAGCCCTTCGACTTTCCCGAGCTTGAAGCCCGGCTGCGGGCACTGATGCGCCGCGCTCAGGCTCAGGCCCCGGCCTCGGCAGCGGCTGAAGCCCCAGTCAGCGGGCCACGCATCGGAGCGCTCAGCCTCGACCGCGAAGCCCGGCGGGCGACCGTGCAGGATCAGCCGGTCGACCTCTCGCCGCGCGAGTGGTCGCTGCTGGATCTGCTGATGAGTCAGCCGCGCAAGGTCATCACCAAGGAACAGATCGCCCAGACCTGGTCGACCGATCCGACCGAGGGCGGAGGTCCGGCCTCGCTGGAGGTCTACATCCACCGGCTGCGGCGCAAGATAGAAGGCTCGGGTGTGGTGATCCGCACGGTGCGTGGCCTGGGCTATCTGCTCGAGGCGCAGTCCTGAGTCGAGATGAGCTGGCGCAACGCTGTGTGGCTGCGCCGCCCCGGCTGGCTGCCTGACCGTCCGCTTCCTCGTCCCCTTCATCGCCTGGCCCTTCGGCATCACCTGCTGCTGTGGCTGCTGCTGCCGCAGTTGGTGCTGTGGGCCGCTGCCGCCACCGTGACGTACAGCGTCGCGGTGCGCTATGCCGATCTGGCGATCGACCGCAGCCTGCACCAGGCCTCTCAGGCGCTGGCCCGACAGGTCAAACCGATGGGCAGCGGCCTGCTGGTCGACTTTCCTCGTGCGGCCAAGGACATCATCGAGACAGACCCCGACGAGCGGGTCTACTACATGGTCAGCAGCCCGCCGGGACAGTTCATCCTCGGCAACCACCAGCTGCCCCTGCCCCCGAGCGAACCCGCGCCGAACGGCCCGACCTACTACGACGGCACGGTGCGCGATGGCGAAGGCGCCCTGCTGCCGGTGCGCATCGCCGCCATCGTGCTGAACTGGGGCGAACCCGAAGCCCCCCAGCAGATGATGGTTCAGGTAGCCCGCAGCCGGCTGAGCCGTCAGGAGCTGGCACGCTCGATCCTGCGCGACACCGCGCTGCCGCTCTCACTGCTGGTGCTATGCATGTCCGCGCTGGTGTGGCTGGGCATCCGCAGCGGTCTGGCCCCGCTGGCACGTCTGCAGGAAGCCGTCAGCGGCCGCCGCCCCAACAATCTGGAGCCCCTGCAACTCGACTCGGCCCCGGAGGAAGTGCGCGATCTCGCCGCAGCCCTCAACGCCCTGCTCGCGGCCGTCAACGACAGCCTGGTCGCGCAGCGACGCTTCATCAGCGATGCGGCGCATCAACTGCGCACCCCGCTGGCCGGGCTCAAGAGTCAGACCGAGCTGGCCCTGCTCGAAGCGCACGACCCCACCTTGCGCCAGCGCCTTGAGCGGGTTCACCACAGCGCTACCCGCAGCGCCCATCTGGTCGGACAGCTGCTGACCCTGGCCCGGGCCGAACCTGAATCCGCGATGGCGCAGGGGCGCGTGGCGCTCGATCTGCGCCAGATCAGCCGTGAACTCGCCGTCGAGTGGGTGCCCCGGGCCCTGGAACATGGCATCGATCTGGGTCTGGCTGAGGGCGACCCCGAGGACCATGCCGCGGTGATCGTCGAGGGCCACCCGTTGCTGCTGCGCGAGGCGGTCTCCAATCTGATCGACAACGCAGTGCGCTACGCCGGCCGGGGCAACGAGGTGACGATCGGTGTCCACATCGAAGCCACCCTGCCCGTGCCTGAGGCCGTCCTGCGGGTCGAGGACACCGGGTGCGGCATCGACCCGGCGTTGATGCCCCGGGTGTTTGAACGCTTCGTCCGCGGACAGGCCGACACCACCGGCTGCGGCCTAGGCCTGTCGATCGTGCGCGAGATCGTGCAGCGTCACGGCGGCCGCGTCACGCTCTCGGCCCTGCACCCGCAGGCCCAGGAGCATCGCGGCCTGATCGCGGAAATTCGTCTGCCTCTGCTGCATCGCGCAATGTCGGGGGACTCGGGTATTCACTAATCGTTAATTTATTTATGAATGTTTAATCTTCTGTCCACGGAGCCGGACTGACAACGAGCACCGCCCACCCACCGACAGGAGATTCCGATGACCCGCCTCACCCCCGTCTCGACCCTTGCATCCGCTGCCGCACCGGCCCTGATGGCTGCCACGCTGGGCCTGTCAGCCCTGCCCGCCCAGGCCATGGACTGGGGTGGATACTTCCGCGCCGGTCCGGCCTCGACCGGCAAGGACGCCGCCCGCGCCTGTTACGGCCTCTCGGGTCCCGGCCTGAAGTACCGCCTCGGCAATGAGTGCGATATCTACGGCGAATTCATCATGTCGCAGGGCCTCAAGTCGGAAGGCGTGGACTACAAGGCCACCCTGATGACCAATCTGTGGAACCCGCAGACCGACACCGGCGCCGCCTCGATGGGCATCGCGCAGGTCTTCGCCGAGGGCAAGGGCTATGACATCGCCCCCAACACCAATTTCTGGATCGGCAAGCGCTACTACGGTCGCGCTGACGTGCATATCGTCGACACCTTCTTCACCAAGATGGACGGTGTGGGTGGTGGGGCCGAAGTGCCGCTGTCCTTCGGCAAGCTGGGTCTGGCCTACTTCAAGGCAGACCCCGACGCCACCAAGTCGGGCAACCGCTTCAACGCCGATCTGTCCGACATCAGCGTGAACAAGGACGGCAAGTTGCGCGTTGTGCTGACATCGACCCAGGGTAACTTCACCGGCGGCGAGTCGGGCATGGGCCTGACGGTGCAACACAATCAGGACAAGTTCCTCGGCCTCGGTGGCGCCAACACACTGTGGATCCAGACCGCGCAGGGCTCGGCCGGACTCGACGGCAACTTCGGCACGCTGACCAACGGCAGCAACGTCAAGAGCACCCGTCTGGTCGACAGCTTCACCTGGCAGGTCGGCGCCCTGGGAGGCCAGGCCATCGCCATGGTGCAAAACGACGATAACGCCGGCGTCAAGACTGCTTCGTCCTCGATCGGCGGCCGGCTGTCCTACGCCTTCACCCGCAACTTCAAGTTGCTGACCGAAATCGGCCACTCCGAGAAGAAGCCCGACGGCAGCGACGCCCAGAAGCTGACCAAGATCACCATCGCCCCGACCCTGGCCGTTGGCCCGGGCTTCTGGAATCGTCCTGAACTGCGCCTGTACGTCACCCACGCCACCTGGAACGACGCGGCCAACACCGCAGCCGGCGCCAACGGTCTGGTCGGCGCCCCTGCCATGTCTGGCAACACCAGCGGCACCAGCGCCGGTCTGCAAGCCGAAATGTGGTTCTGAAATATTGCTTTAAACATTGACGAAACATTCCAGAAGGCTTCCGATCATGAACACCTCTTTCCCTTTCAATCGCCGCCTCCTGCCGGCCGCCGCCGCGACTCTGGTCGCCCTGACCGGCCTGCTCGGCGCGGTCGACGCCGCCCGCGCCGGTGAAGTCGAAGTGCTGCACTGGTGGACCAGCGGCGGAGAAGCCAAGGCGGCCTCGGCGCTCAAGGCTTCGCTGCAGGCCAAGGGTCACACCTGGAAGGACTTCGCCGTGGCCGGTGGCGGTGGCGACTCCGCCATGACCGTGCTGAAGTCGCGCGTCGTCTCGGGCAATGCGCCGGCCGCAGCGCAGATCAAGGGCCCATCCTTGCAGGAGTGGGCACGTGAAGGCGTGCTGGCTTCGATCGACGACGTCGCCAAGGCCGAAAAGTGGGACAGCCTGCTGCCGCCGGTGATCGCCGACGTCATGAAGTACAAGGGCAGCTACATCGCCGTGCCGGTCAACGTGCACCGCGTCAACTGGCTGTGGGCCAACCCGGCCGCGCTGAAGAAAGCCGGTGTCAAGGCCGTGCCGACCACCTGGGACGAGTTCTTCAGCGCCGCTGAGGCGCTCAAGAAGGCCGGCATCATCCCGGTCGCCCATGGCGGTCAGAACTGGCAGGACTTCACCACGTTCGAGAGCGTGGCGCTGGGTGTGGGCGGAGCCGACTTCTACAAGAAGGCCCTCGTGCAACTCGATGCCGGCGCGCTGCAAAGTGCCACGATGGACAAGGTGCTCGCCACCTTCAAGCGCATCAAGGGCTACACCGACAAGAACGCCCCGGGCCGCGACTGGAATCTGGCCACCGCGATGGTGATCAAGGGCGAGGCCGGCATGCAGCTGATGGGCGACTGGGCCAAGGGCGAATTCCTCGCCGCCGGCAAGGCTCCGGGCAAGGACTTCTCCTGCTCCGCCGCACCGGGTACGGCCAAGGCCTTCACCTTCAACGTCGACTCGTTTGCGATGTTCACCGTCAAGGGCGAAGACAAGATCAAGGCACAGCGCGATCTGGCCGCCGCGATCATGTCGACCGAGTTCCAGGAGGTGTTCAACCTCAACAAAGGCTCGATCCCGGTGCGTCTGGGCATGAACCTGGCCAAGTTCGACGACTGCGCCAAGCTCAGCAGCAAGGACTTCGTCGACACCGCCAAGTCGGGCGGGCTGGTGCCCTCGGTGGCGCACGGCATGGCTGTGCCTTCGGCTGTGCAGGGTGCGATTCAGGACGTGATCAGCCAGTTCTGGAACAGCGACAAGATGAGCGCGGCCGACGCCAAGGCCAAGCTGGTCGCCGCGGCCAAGACCCACTGATCGCTGCCGCGTCGCGGCCTCTTTCTCTCTGAAGCGTTTCTTCGATCGCTGAACAGCAGCAGCGAGCGTTTCCCGTCCGGCCTCGGGGGTCTCTTGTCTCCGGCGCCCGCAGTCCCGGACGGGCTTTTCTCCTCACGCACACCCTCGCCCTTCTGTGGGCCGGAGCCTCGCTCATGTCCTCTCCTGCCGGATCCATGCTCGACCGCTGGCTGCCCCGCCTGGTACTGGCCCCGGGGTTTCTGCTGTCGCTGTGCTTCATCTACGGCCTGATCCTCTGGAACGGCTATCTGTCGGTGTCGGCCTCGCGGCTGCTGCCCAATTACGACTTTGTCGGCCTGACCCACTACGCCGGACTGCTCGACAACGAGCGCTGGCACGTCGCGCTGACCAATCTGTTCATCTTCTCCGGCCTGTTCATCGGCCTGGCGATGGCGCTGGGCCTGCTGCTGGCGGTGCTGCTCGACCAGAAGGTGCGCGCCGAAGGCGCCCTGCGCACGATTTATCTCTACCCGATGGCGCTGAGCTTCATCGTCACCGGCACGGCCTGGAAGTGGATCCTCAACCCCGGCCTCGGGCTGGAGCACCTGATGCAGCAGTGGGGCTTCGAGAACTTCAGCTTTGACTGGCTGGTCAACCCCGACCGGGCGATCTACACCGTGGTCATCGCCGGGGTGTGGCAGTCCGCCGGCTTCGTGATGGCGCTGTTTCTGGCCGGGCTGCGCGGCATCGACGACTCGATCATCAAGGCCGCGCAGGTCGATGGCGCCAGCCTGCCGCGCATCTACTGGCGCATCCTGATCCCGAGCCTGCGGCCGGTGTTCTTCTCGACTCTGATGGTGCTGTCGCATATCGCGATCAAGAGCTTCGACCTGGTGATGGCGCTGACCGCCGGCGGCCCCGGCTTCTCGACCGATGTGCCGGCGACCTTCATGTACGCGATGGCCTTCACCCGCGGGCAGATCGGCGTGGGCGCGGCTTCGGCCACGATCATGCTGGCGACCATCGCCGCGCTGGTGGTGCCTTACCTCTACAGCGAGCTGCGCTCGGCCCGTCAGCGCTGACCCCCCTACTTCAACGACACGCCATGAAACCCCTGCACCGACTGCTGATCCACGGTCTGCTCGGCGCCTTTGCGCTGTTCTTCCTGACCCCGCTGTACGTGATGGTCGTGACCTCGCTCAAGGACATGGACGAGCTGCGCAGCGGCGCCAGCGGCCTGCTGTCGCTGCCGGCCAGCGTGACGCTGGAGCCCTGGCTCAAGGCCTGGTCGCAGGCCTGCACCGGCACCGACTGCCGCGGCCTGCAGCCCTACTTCATCAACTCGGTGGTGATGGTGGTGCC